>JBFWQJ010000034.1:0-15850 GCA_050249515.1 Dehalococcoidia bacterium
CGACGCGCGGCGGGGGGCAGTACCACGCCCGCGCGGCGGGGCGCACTGCGGCGCGCGTGCGGCTGGGGCGCTGGCGCGCACCCGCGCTGGCGTTCTGCGGCGTAGTCGCGGTGGTCGCGTTCGTCACGCCGGTGTCCGTGATCGTCTACTGGCTCGCGCGCGGCATGGCGGAGGGCGAGTCGGTGGGGCTGACGGCGCGCGTGGTGCAGAACAGCGTGCAGGTCGCCGCCGGGGGCGCGGCGCTCAGCGCGGCCGCCTCGCTGCCGCTCGCGTGGGCCGCCGTGCGGCACCCGGGGCGCGCGAGCACGCTGATGGAGCGTGCCGCATACTCGGGGCAGGGGCTGCCGGCGATCACGATCGCGCTGGCCATGGTGTTCTTCGCGACGCGCCTCGTCACGCCGCTGTACCAGACGCTGGGGCTGCTGATGTTCGCGTACATGGTCCGCTTCCTCCCCGAGGCGCTGGGCGCGACGCGCACGGGGCTGCTGCAGGTGAACCCGAACGCCGAGGAGGCCGCGCGCAGCCTGGGCGCGGGGACGGCGCGCACGTTCTTCCGCATCACCGCGCCGCAGATGCTGCCGAACATGTCCGCCGGGATGCTGCTGGTGTTCCTGACGATCATGAAGGAGCTGCCGATCACGCTGCTCCTCAGCCCGACCGGCTACGACACCTTCGCCACGACGATCTGGGCGTCCGCGAGCGAGGCGTTCTTCGCGAAGGCCGCGCTGCCCTCGCTCGTGCTGCTGCTGCTGTCCGCCGTGGCCGTGCTGGTGATGCTGCGCCGCGAACGAGGCACCTCGTGACGTTCCTCGAGTGCAGCGGGCTCGCGCGGCGCTTCGGCAGCACGCTCGCCGTCGCGGACGCCGACCTGAGCGTCGACGAGGGCGACATCGTCGCGCTGCTCGGCCCGAGCGGCTGCGGCAAGACGACGCTGCTGCGCATGATCGCGGGCTTCGAGGTGCCGGACGCCGGATCGATCGTCCTCGACGGGCGCACGATCGTGGACGACCGCACCTTCGTCCCGCCGGAGCGGCGCGGCGTGGGCATGGTGTTCCAGGACTTCGCGCTGTTCCCGCACATGACCGTCGCGGGGAACGTGGGCTTCGGTCTGCCGCGGGGCGTGCCGCGCGAGCGCCGCATCGCGGAACTGCTGGAGCTCGTGGGGCTCCAGGGCCTGGGCGACCGCTATCCGCATCAGCTCTCCGGGGGCCAGCAGCAGCGCGTGGCGATGGCGCGGGCGCTGGGCGCGGAGCCGGAGCTGATCCTGTTCGACGAGCCCTTCTCGAACCTCGACCCCTCGATCCGCCAGCGCGTGCGCGGCGAGGTGAAGGAGCTGGTGCGCCGCGTGGGCATCACGGCGATCTTCGTGACGCACGACCAGGAGGAGGCGCTCAGCCTGGCCGAGCGCGTGGCGGTGATGATCGACGGCCGCGTCCGACAGACCGGGACGCCGCGCGAGATCTACACCGCGCCCGTGGACGCCGAGGTGGGCGCGTTCATCGGCGAGGCGAACTTCTTCCCGGCGCGCATCGCCGGCGGCGTCGGCGAGTGCGAACTCGGGCGCCTCGTCGTCACCGCGGCGTTCGAGGGCGCGGGCGCGGTGATGGTGCGCGCGGAGCACCTGGAGCTGGGCACCCCGGAACAGGGTGCGCCGGGCGAGCTGGTGAGCCTGGAGTACTTCGGGCACGACCTGCTGGCGACCGTGCGGCTGGACAGCGGCGCGCGCGTGCGCGTGCGCCGCAAGACGGACCGCGACCTGGAGGTGGGCCGCCGCTTCGGCGTGGTCGTCGAAGGGCCGGCGCTGGCGTTCCGGGCGGAGTGATGCCCGCCGCGCTGCGCACGCGGGGCGCGGCGGCGGTGGCGTTGTTCGCACTCCTCGCCGCCTGCTTCACCGCCTCCGCGGGGCTGCGCGCGAGCCGCGGCGCGGCGATCACCGGCGACGAGCCGTTCTACCTGCTCACGACGCAGAGCCTGCTGCAGGACGGCGACCTCGATCTGCGGCAGCAGTACGACCGCTTCTCCTACCGCGCGTTCTTCGACCACCCCGAGCCGCTGTGGCGGCAGTCGCGGCCGCTGCCGGACGGGCGGCTGCTCAGCCCGCACGGGGTCGGGCTGTCCGTGTACCTGCTGCCGGGGTTCGCGGTCGGCGGCCTCGCCGGGGCGCAGGCGCAGATGCTCCTGACCACCGCGATCTGCCTCGCGATCACGTTCCTGCTCGTCGCGCGCGTGACCGGCCGCGCGCGCCTCGCGTGGGGCGCGACGCTGGCGGTGGGCCTGTCCGCAACGATGTTCGTGTACGCAACGGAGATCTACCCGGAGGCACCTGCCGCGCTGTGTCTCGTCGCCGCGCTGCTGCTGTTGCAGGGCGGCGCGCCGGGGGCCTCGAGGCTGCTCGCGCTCGTCGCGCTGGTCTCCGCACTCGCGTGGCTCGGCCCGAAGTACGTCCCGCCGGGGATGGTGCTGGCGCTGTTCGCGCTGTGGCGCGCCGACGTCCGGGGCCGCGCGGTCTTCGTCGGGGCGTCCGCGGTGTCCGGCGCGGCGTATGTGGCGTGGCACCTGTGGGTGTACGGCGCGCTCACGCCGTACTCCGTGAACCTGATCTACTTCGACCAGCCCACCGTGCAGGTGGCGCAGGCGCACCTCGGCTTCCTCGAGCGCGCGTACCGGCCGGTCGCGCTGCTGGTGGACCGAGAGTTCGGGGTCGCGCGCTGGGCGCCGGTGCTGCTGCCCGCGGCCGCCGCGATCCCGCTGCTGCCCCGTCGAGGCTCCCTGGGCGTCGCGGTCGTCGCGCTGATCGTGGTGCAGGTGCTCATGGCGACGTTCGTGGCGATCACCATGCGCGGGTGGTGGTTCCCGGGGCGCACGCTGGTCGCGGTGCTGCCGCTGCTCGCGTGGCCGCTCGCGGAGTGCGCCGCGCTCGTGGGACGCCGCGGCCTCGTCGCGCTCGGCGGGCTCGCGGTCCTCGGCGGTCTCGTCACCGCGCAACTCGCGGTGGCGGCTTCCACCGGCGAGGTACGCGTGGCGGTGGACCCGTTCGCGCTGGATGCGCCGGCGTTCCGTGCGCTCGCGCCGCTCTTCCCGGACTACCGCGCGTGGACGCCGCACACCATCGCGACGCACCTCGCGTGGACGGCGGCGTTGCTCGCAGGCGCCGCGCTGCTGCTCCGCGCGGACGCCCGGCGGGGGCATCGAGGCTAGCGGGCGCGGGGCACCCGCGCGGCACGCGCGAGCGTATACTCCCGCCGTCCTCGAGTCGCGCCAGTGCTGGGCCATCCGATGCGCGCGCTTCCCATCCTTGCGGTCGTGTTCGCGTCGGTGCTGCTGGCCGCATGCCAGCGCGAACAGAGCGCCCCCGCCGCGTCGACCACGCGCGCACCGTCCGCGACGACCGCGGCCCCGGCGTCCTCGACGCCCGTCGTCGAAGCGCCCTCAGCCACCCCGTCCGCGACTCCCTCGGCCAGTCCGAGCGCCACCGCGACGGCATCGGGCACCGCGTCAGCGACGCCGTCGCCCACCCCGACGCCGTCGCCCACACCGGCGCCGCAGCCCGCGACGGACACGGTGATCGACACGCAGACGTGGGACGTGCGCTCCGTGGACATCGTCAGCCCGCGCGGCGAGGGGCCGCGCATCATCACCGGCTCCGGGCTCGTGCGCGACGGGACGGCGCTGTGGGTGAAGGCACCGGACGGGATCGCGCTGACGCGCCTCGACGGCACCGTGATCGAGACTCTGGCGGGCGCTACCAAGATCGAGGAGTCGATCGACGGGGACGTCCGCGTCGTCTACCGGCCCGGCGCGAAGCCGTATGAGCTGGACGCGCGCCTCGAGGTCGCGGGCACCGTCGTCCCGGACGTGACCGCGGCGGAGATTTCGCCGTCCGGCAACCATTACTGGGTGGCGACCTACGAGCCCGGCAAGCGCGACAAGAACTCGTTCGATATGACGCTGAAGATCATCGACCGGCGCACCGGCGACCAGCGGACGATCACGTATCCCTTCGAGGTTGGTGGCGGGGACTTCCGGCTGCTCTACGAGGCGATCTCCGCTCGCTGGTCGCCGTCGGGGCGCTTCATCGTCTACCAGGAGATCCGGTGGGACGGCCCACGCACGATGGTGGTGTACGACGCCGAGACGGGACGGTCGCGGCGGTTCGAGGAGCCATGCCCGGCCGGCGCCGCGCGGGAGCTGTGCTACCGCCCGTGGCCGTGGTGGGCACCCGGGGAGGACCAACTGCTGGTGCCGGCGCGATGGTCGGAGGACGACGGCCTGGTGGTCGGCGTCTACCACGCCGCGCTGGACCAGATGTTCACGCCGTTCCCTGCGGCGGTGTCGCGTCGCCTCGCGTGGGCGTCCGGGACCACGGTGCGGACATGGGACGACGAGCGGCACACGGTGCTGTACGAGGCGCTGAGCGGCGTGGAGCTCGGGCGCTGGGCGCACAACCCACGCGGCGGCGGATACGAGAGCCAGGGTGAACCGGATGCGTACGCCGTCGCCCCCGGCGTGGTCGCGTATGCGCTGATCACCACGCACACCGGCTGGTCCCCGTACTACAGCCGGCCCAACACGACCACCTGTCCCGGGGTCGAGGCCTTCCATCCCGCGCTGACGGGCGGCTCCGCGTGCATCGACGCTCCCGGCGCGGTGTGGCCGTCGTGGTCACCGAGCGGCGACCGGCTGGTCATCACGTCCTCGGAGGCGTTCGATCCCGCGACGCGCGGTGCGGGCCGCACGGACACGCAGCTCTCAATCCGTGTCTTCACGATCGAGCAGGGCGCGCTGCGCGAGGCGTTCTCCGCCGCCCTCGGGACCTCGGAGTTCGACGCCCCGCGACCGTTCTGGTCGCCGGACGGCCGCTACCTGGTCATCCGCCGCGAGTCCACGCAGATCTGACGTTGCGCCGAGCGCGGCGATTCTTCGAGGGGGAACGATGGCATTCCGAGCGCGGCTGATCCAGCTCCTCGTCATCCCCGTGGCGGTGGTCGCGATCGGGACGCTGATCGCCCCCGCGCCCAGCACGGCCGCGGGGCCGGGGTTCGCGGCCAGTCCCGTGTTTGGCGCCGGCGGCATGGCCCAGGCCGTGTTCGCGGGCGGAACGGTGGAGGAACTGGAGGCGGCCGCGCTGGCGGTCGGAGCCAACGGGGTGTGGGTGCAGGCGTCGGACGGTTCGTTCCACCTGCTGGTCGTCGGTGGCCCGGCGTTTTTGAAGGACGCGTTCCGGGCGCGCTTCGCGTCCGGCATCGGCGTCACGGCCGTGACCCTGTCTCGACCGGAGGGAGCGAGCGCCCCACCCGCGGCCGCGCCATCTGTGCCGTCCGCGCCGGGGGCTCCGCCCGCCTCGACGACGCCCGCCCCGGCCTCCGCGGCCGTGACGCGCGTCGTGGCGGCGCCGGAGGCGCTGCCCACGCCGCCCCCACCCGGCCGGGCCGTCCCCACGCCGGCGCCCTCGCTCGCGTTCCCGGCGCCGGTGGCGGCGGGCACGGACACGCAGGTCCCGTCTCCGCTGATCGAGGTGTACGGAGCCGTGCGCACGGACTCGGCGCTGCGCTTCGCCTTCGACTTCACCCGGATCGATACGCTGCCGGCGCTCCGCGCGGGGGCGTCCGCGGCGGCGCAGCAGGTCACGATGGTGCGCATGTGCCACGCCGTCCTCGACCAGCCCGAAGAATGCCTGGACGCGGCCGCCCCGCCGATCGTGACGGTGCGCCCCGGCCCGGAGCGCTACTACTTCGCGGTCCCGCCTCGCGGATCGTCAGCGGTGGCGACGGCACAGCTCTGCAACGAGCACGGCTGCGGCGGGAAGACGGTCGTCGGCGTCGCCGCGATGAGCGCAGACGGGACGATGTACGCGGTGGGGTCCGCGTACCGCGGGGCGTCGCTGGTCCGCACCTACCGGATGGACACGCGGCTGATCCGCGTGCGCTGGACCTACTCGGACGGCCTCGCCGCGTACTACGGGGAGTGCTCCGTCGACGGGTGCCCGGGGAGTGCCCATGACGCATCCGTCGCGCCGTTCGCGATCGTGGACGGGATCGGGCTGGTGGGCACGCCGCTGGTCACCTCGCGGCTGCTCCTGCGCGGCACGCTGCCGGAGCTGCTCCGGCAGCGGCTGGACCCCGCGCCGCGCGGCGGGGGGCCGAGGCCCGGCCGGGTCCCGACGGTCACCGGCACGTCCACGATCGAGGACGGCGGGCTGACGGCTCGCGTGGGATCGCAGCAGTTGTTCGTCGTGACGCCGGTCGACCAGGACCACGAGCTGGTCGCACCGTTCGCCTCGGGCGGTTCCGTGGCGCTGCGGATCCCGGCGCACGCGCTGGCCGATCGCGGCGAGGCCGCGATCGCGCTGGTCGATGTCCTAGACCTGGCGTCGCGGCAGGCGGCGCCGAGCGGCACGGAGTTCGTCGCCGGGGTGCACCTTCGGGCCCGGCTCGCCGCGCGCCCGCTGGACGGCTTCGACCGGCAGGTGCTGTTGGACGTCACCATCGACCGATCCGCGCTGCCGGACGGCACGTCGGCTCGTGACCTGTCCGTGGTCCGCTGGGACGGCGCGGGGTGGGTGCCGGCAAGCGATTCCGTGGGCGTCACCGCCAGCGGTGCGCTGAACCCGCGGCTCTGGGTGCAGGCGAACGGCTTCTACGTGGTGGTGCGGGCGGCCTCGGGCGGGTCGTAGCGGGCGCCGAGGGGGCGGTCGCCGGCCCCCTCGACGCACGGGGCGGCTATCATGCGCGCGGGCCGGCGGCGTCTCGCGATGCCCCTCAGCCGCGCGGCACCGCGACGACCGCGGAGCGCACTCACGACCGTACGAGGAAGGACCTGACGATGTTGTTCAGCATGAAGCCGCGCCTCCACTGGCCGTTCCCGCAGGTGGTGGAGCTGAGCCAGCACTGCGAGCGGACGGGGTGGGACGGCATCTGGACGGCCGACCACCTGATGAACAACAACGCGACGGGCGAGGGCCTGGTGGGTGAGTGCTGGACCGTGACCGCGGCGCTGGCCGTCCTGGTCCCGCGCGTGCGCCTGGGCACGATCGTCGTCGGCAACACGCTCCGGCACCCGGCGATCCACGCGAAGATGGCGGCGCAGGTGGACATCATCTCGGGCGGCCGGTTCATCCTCGGCCTGGGCGCGGGGTGGCAGGAGAACGAGCACAAGGCGTACGGCATCCCGTACTACACGCTGGGCGAGCGCTCCGCGCGGCTGGACGAGGCCGCCGAGGTGATCACGCACATGTTCGCCCACGAGCGGACGACCTATAACGGCAAGTACTACCAGTTGGACAACGCGCCCATGCAGCCGCCGCCCGTGCAGCAGCCGCTGCCGCTGCTCATCGGCGGCGTGGGTGAGCAGAAGACGCTGCGCACGGTCGCGCGCTTCGCGCAGGAGTGGAACGCCCAGGTCATGCCGGACGTGTACCCGGACAAGGTGAAGGTGCTGGAGAAGCACTGCGCCGATGTGGGGCGCGACTCGTCCGAGATCCACCGGTCCGTGCAGGTGGTCGTGGCGTTCTCCGACAACCCGGGCCAGGTGGAGCGCGCCCGCAGCCGCGGCGCGGCGCTCATTGGCACCGCGGCGGAGATCCGCGCGGGCATCGAGCAGTTCCAGGCGGCGGGGGCGCAGGAGATCGTGATCGCGGACTTCAACCTCGCGACGCTCGAGGAGAAGAAGGACACGTACGACCGCATCATGGCGGAGATCGCCCCGGCCTTCCGCTAGGGCGTCCCATCGATCGAGTGAGCAGCGCGGGGGCCGTCCACGGCCCCCGCTTCGCGTCCGGGCGCCGCACCTCGTCGCGGGCGCAGCGTCGAGGCGAAGAGGCCGAGCGCCACGCCGACGTGCACGAGCCCGGACGGCATGAGCATCAGCAGGCCGCCGACCTCCTGGTCCGCGAACGGCGCGAGGCCCGCGAGGCGGGCCGCCTCTGCGTGCGCGGGGTACACGAGCGTCCGCGCGAACGTCAGCACGGCGCCGAGCGCGAGCATCGGGAACATCGCAGCGACGAGCCAGGCGGCGGCGAGGAGGCGGCGGTGCGCCGGGCCCTCGGCGAGCAGGGCGACGTGCGCCCACAGGCCGAGCGAGGCGGCGAGCAGCGTGGCGTGCTCGGCGGCGTGCAGCGCGGCGCTGTCCAGCGCGCGGTCGTAGAGCGCGGGGACGTGCCACACCCACAGCGAGGCGGCGAAGAGCGCGACCAGCGCGGCGCCCGTTGCGGGCCTCGACCAGCGGCGCAGCAGCGGCCGCGCGGCCCGGACGCGGACGCCGCGTGGGAGCGCCCAGACGAGGGCGAGCGGGGCCCGGGACCACGCGAGGAGCGCGGGGACGGCGGTCATCAGCAGCAGGTGCTGGAGCATGTGCCCGGTCAGTGACTCCTCGGCGACCGCGGCGGCGTCCGGGTGCACGGCGACGAGCAGGGCGCACACCGCCAGCGCGGCCGGCAGCGGGCGGAGCGGCGAAGGGCGGCCGCGCCGCGCGCCGACGAGGACGAGCGCCGCCCCGGCGGCGAGCAGCAGCAGCACCGGGAGCACCTCGATCGAGGCGAGCCCGCTCGCGACGTGCAGCGTGGACGAGGTCATGCGCCGCAGCCGAGCCAGAGCAGCGCGAGCTCGTTGAAGAGGATGCCGAGGAGCGCGAGCGACGCGAGGCCGACGCCGGTGCCGGCGAGCATGGACTGGCGTTCGAACGCCTCCTCATGCCGGCCTTCCTCGTCCGCGATGCGCTCGGAGCGCCGGCGGGTGCGCTCGGCGGTGACGAGCACGACGAGCGCCGTGCCGCCCAGGATCGCCGTCGCGGCGTGCATCAGCCACGGCGCCCACCACTCCGCGCACAGGTAGTTCGACAGCTCGAACATGGTGATCAGGTGGACGGTCCACGCGGTCTCGCCGCCGAAGATGACGAAGATCAGCGAGATCACGTTGTCGCCGGGTGGTGACCGGGTCTCGGTGGCCTGTGACATCGGGCCTCCCTTCGCGATGCGGCGCGCGCGCCTACAGGAAGCGCGGGCTCGTGTAGACCAGGGCGAGCAGCACGACCCACACGCCGCCCAGGTAGTGCCAGTACCACGGGATCAGGCGCACGGAGGACGTGGCGTCGTCCGGCAGGCGGAACGTCCGCGCGAGGCACCAGCCGAGCGCGATCACGCCGCCGGCCACGTGCGCCGCGTGCGATCCGAGGAGCGCGAAGTAGAGCGAGGCGTACGCGTGGTCGCCCGGCCGGAACGCCTCGCCGGTCAGTTCCACCCCCTGCAGCACGAGGAACGCGACCCCCGCGACGAGCGCGAGCACGAGGGGCAGGCGGGCGTAGCGGCTGCCGCGCTCGTTGCGGCGGACCGCCCACCACGCGGCCAGGCTCACCGTGACGAGCAGGGCGGTGAGGATCGCGGGCACGCCGAAGCTCGGCACCTCGATCCCGGTGGGCGGCCACGCGCCCACGTCGCCGCGGATGAGCAGGTAGCTCGATACCTGCGCGCCGACGAGGACGGTGTCCGTCAGCAGGAACAGGAAGAACCCCCAGCTGTGCAGCGCGGAGGCGCGGCGCATCGGGCGGTCCCGCCGCGCGGCGTCGCGCTCCTCGCTCGCGGGTGCCTCCACCTGGAGCGGCGCCTCCCAGAGCCACGCCATGACGAGGATCAGCGTCAGCACGCCCGCGGCGATCGCCACCGGCCACGCCTCGACCAGCGTGCCCACGAAGCCGAGCGCCAGCGCGAGCGCGACGAGGAGCGGCAGCGCGGAGGGCGGGGGGATCGCGACGATTGCCTGGGGGCGCCCGTCCAGCACGGACGTCGCGACCATCGTGCGGTCGTCGGCGCGGTCGTCCTCGTAGCGCCACCAGCCCCGGCCCGGTCCGGCCCACAGCGGCTCGCGCGCGTCGACCTCGGGCTGCGCCTCGAAGTTGCCTTCGGGCGGAGGCGATGCGGTGAGCCACTCGAGGGTGTCGCCGTGCCACGGGTCTCGGTCGGCGTCGCGCGGGCGGCGGAAGCTGTCGATCGCGATGATCGCGAACAGCAGGAAGCCGAGCCCGAGCGCGTACGAGCCGACCGTGGAGATCAGGTTGTACCCGTCCCAGCCGAGGCCCGCGGAGTAGGTGTAGACGCGCCTCGGCATGCCGAGCATGCCCACGATGTGCTGGGGGAAGAAGGTGACGTTGAAGCCGATGAAGATCATCCAGAACGACACGAGCGAGGCGCGCGAGGGCAACATGCGGCCGGTGAACTTCGGCCACCAGTGGTGCAGGCCCGCGAAGATGGGGAACACCACGCCGCCGACGAGCACGTAGTGGAAGTGCGCGACCACGAAGTATGTGTCGTGCGCCTGCCAGTCGAACGGCACCATGGCCACCATGACCCCGGTGATCCCGCCGATCACGAACGTCACGATGAACCCGAGGGCGAAGTGGAGCGCCGGCGTCCAGCGCACGGCAGAACCCCACAGCGTCGCCAGCCACGCGAAGATCGAGATGCCGCTGGGGATCGAGATCGTGAAGCTGGTCGCGCTGAACAGCGCGAGGGGCAGCAGGCCCAGGCCCACCGAGAACATGTGGTGCACCCACAGCCCGAAGCTCAGCACGCCGATCGCGAGGCTCGCCGTCGCCATCAGCGTGTACGCGACGATCGGGCGGCGCGAGTGCACCGCGATCACCGTGGAGACGATGCCGAGCGCGGGGAGCAGGAGGATGTAGACCTCCGGGTGACCCCAGATCCAGAACAGGTGCTGCCACAGCAGCGGGTTGCCCCCTCGGGCGGGATCGTAGAACGCGGTGCCGAAGGTACGGTCGAGCGTCAGGTAGATCGCGGCGACGGTCAGCTCCGGCAGCGCGACGAGGATCACGGCGGACATGTCGGCGACGCCCCAGAGCAGGAGCGGCATCCGGTTCAGCGACATCCCCGGCGCGCGCAGCCGGAGCACGGTGGCGATCAGGTTGATCGCCGCCACCGTCGTCGAGATGCCGACGAACAGCACCCCCAGCGACCAGAAGTCCAGCCCCAGCCCGGGCGAGAAGTCCGTGGTGAGCGGCACGTACGCGAACCAGCCGCCGTCCGGCGCCTCTCCCACCAGGAACGACGAGTACGTGAACAGCCCGGCGAGGACGAAGACCCAGTAGCCGAAGGCGTTGAGCCGCGGGAAGGCCACGTCCCGCGTGCCGATCATCAGCGGGACGACGAGCTGGGAGATCGCGATCACCATCGGCGTGGCGAAGAAGAAGATCATCGTCGTGCCGTGCATGGTGAACACCTGGTTGTAGGCGCCCGGCGTCATCAGCGTGCTCTCCGGCCGGGCGAGCTGCGTGCGCATGAGAATCGCGAGCAGCCCGCCGATGCCGAAGAACGCGAACGCGGTCGCGACGTAGCGGCGGCCGATCGTCTTGTGGTCGACCACGGACACCCACGCCACGGCGGCGGCGACGCCGGGGACGGAGAACGGGGCGGCATCGGCGCGCGCCGTCATCGCAGCTCTCCGAGGAACGCGAGCAGCGCCTCGAGCTGGTCGGCCTCGAGGAGCGTCGGCGGCATGAGGTTACCGGGCTTGATCGTCTGCGAGTCCAGCACCCAGCCGGCGAGATGGCCCTTCGTGTTGGGGATCGACCCGGCGGCGAGCGTCCGGCGGCTCGCGATGTGCGTGAGGTCCGGGCCGATCTCGCCGGAGGCGTTCGTGCCGCGGATCGTGTGGCAGTAGACGCAGGCGCTGCCGAGGAAGGCCTGCTGCCCGGCGAAGCGCAGCGCGTCCTCCTGCGGGTCGACCGGCTCGATCGGCCCACGCTGGTCCTCCAGCCAGCGGTCGAACGTGTCGCGCGGCTCCGCGATGACGAGGATCCCCATCCGCGCGTGCTGCAGGCCACAGAACTCCGCGCACTGGCCGCGGTACTCGCCGGCCTCGTCCGCCTCGATCACCAGCGTGTTCACGCGACCGGGGACGAGGTCCATCTTCCCGCCGAGGCGTGGTACCCAGAAGGAGTGGATCACGTCGTCCGAGGTCAGACGCAGCTCCACCGTCTCGCCGACGGGGATGTGCACCTCGTTCGCCGTCACCACGCCGGCGTCCGGGTAGCGGACCTCCCACCACCACTGGTTGCCGACGACCTCGATGCGCAGCGCGCCGTCGGGCGCGCCCTCCGTGATCCGCGCGCCGCTCCAGAGCGTCAGCACCATCATCGCGACCATCACGAGGAGCGGGAGGGCGATGCCTCCGGCGATCACGAGCCGGCGCTCGCCCATCGACATCTCGTGGTGCTCGGGCTCGCTGCGCCGGTGCGAGCGCACGAGTCCGACGCCGAGGATGCCGAGCACGAGCAGGAGCACGGCGGTGGAGACGCCGAGCATCACCCACCACATCACCGCGACTACCTCGGCGCGCTCGCTGGCCGGCGCGAAGGCGCCGTCGCACCCCGTCACGAGCAGCGCCAGGACGGCGCCTCCAGCGGCGGCGACGCGAGCGGACAGGCGTCGAGGATGCCGATCACGCAAGGAGGCGGCGCTCCTCTCGGAAGTAGCGGTCACGGATGACATCGCCGGCGCGGTAGGTGAGCGCCGCCACGGTGTCCGTGGGGTTGGCGGCGGGGTTGTGGGGGAACATGGCGGCGCCGGTGACGAAGAGGTTGGGGGTGTCCCAGACCTGGCCGTAGCTGTTGCAGACGGAGTCGTCCGGCCCGGTGCCCATGATCGCGCCGCCGGTGGGGTGCGTGCTGCGGTACTGGTGGATGTTGTACGGGTCGAGCTCCAGCGGCGCGCTGATCTTCGCCGGGCCCATCTGACGCAGGATGTCGCGGGCGCGCGTGGCGATGTAGCGCCACATGCGGTAGTCGTTCTCGTGCCAGTCGAACGTGATCCGGAGCAGCGGCTGGCCGTCATCGGCGCGATAGACGGGGTCGAGGTCGAGCATCTGGTCTTCGTAGGGGAGCGAGTCGCCCTCGAAGATGATGTCCGCGGAGGCGTTCCACTCGTCGCGCAGGGCCTGCTTCCACTGCGCGCCCCAGGCGCGGTCCGGCCCGTCGATGGGGTACGAGCCGGCAGTGGTCTCCGGGTCGCGCTCTCCGGAGGACGACCACAGCGCGCCACCGCCCACGAAGTCCAGCGTGGAGTGGTCCAGCACGCCGGGCATCAGGTCGTGCATCGCCATCATCGTGGTGCCGTTGCCCATGTAGAGGTTGAAGCGGCGGCCGGGGAAGTAGCCGCGCCACGGACTGGTGAAGTGCTGGTACGTGTAGTGTTTGCCCACCCAGCCGCGGTCGTTGCCCGCGCCCGCAGGATGCGCGTCGTTCTTCGACAGGAGCAGCAGGCGCACGTTGGTGAGGGTGAACGCGGTGAGGATCACCACGTCCGCCGGCTGCTCGTGCACCTCGCCCTGCTGGTCGATGTAGGTGATGCCGGTGGCGAAGCCGTCCGCGCCGAGGTTGATCTGCGTCACCTTCGACATCGTGCGGACGTCCCAGCGGCCCGTGCGCAGCGCCACCGGGGCGTGGGTGGTGAGCGGGCTGGCCTTCGCGTCCACCTCGCATCCGTAGCGGGTGCAGAAGCCGCAGTAGAGGCACGCGCCGCGCGCGTTCCCCCAGTCGTCCACGAACGCGCGCGAGGCGATGCCGGAGGAGAACGGGAAGGGGTGGTAGCCCAGCTCGCGCGCGGCGCGCTCGAAGAGCAGTCCGGCGGAGCTCACCGCCAGCGGCGGATTGCGATACGGACGCGATCGCGGCGGGGCGAACGGGTCCGCGTCCGCGTCGCCCGACGCGCCGATGTCCCATTCGAACTGCGAGTAGTACGGCTCCAGCTCCTCGTAGGAGACGGGCCAGTCGCGGATCAGGCTGCCCTCCGGCAGCTTCGACTCCCCGTAGCGTTCCACGATGTTGCTGCGCATGCGGAGGTCGTACGGGTGGAAGCGCCAGAGCTGCGCCGTCCAGTGCACGCCCGCGCCGCCCAGGCCCTGCCCCGGGTTGAACGTGCCGTACTGGCGCATGGGCAGCGAGGGAGCGCCCGGGTTCGGACGCCACGTCCACGTCTCCTTGCGGAGGTTCACCATCATCGCGTGGCGCGCGTGGTAGCGGAGCGCATCGTGGTTGTGCTCGAAGCCGGGGTTCGCCCAGCGGCCCGGCCCCTGCTCGATCGATACGACGTTGTGGCCCGCCTCGCCGAGCTTCCAGGCGAGCATGGCCGCCGTCCAGCCGGCGCCGACCGTCACGACGTTGACTCGAGGATGCGTGGTGACCATGAGCTGCCCCATCCCACGGGTCGGCGGCGGCGCTACGGCCGGTGCCGACCCGGGATCACCTGGTTGTTCGGGTCGGCGTCGCTCACCGGCAGCAGCACGTCGCAGTTCACGGCGACGCCGCTGTTGAAGTGGTGCAGCTCGTCCAGGCTCTGCGGCGGCCTCGGCGCGGCTTCCGCGACGAGGTCTTCCGCGGTGTACGCGCGCTGCGCACCGGGGTAGCCGATGAGCCGCCACCCGACCATGTCCACGTTCCCGCCGTAGGCGGGATCCGCGAACATGCCGTAGACGGTGTCCTGCCGGATCGTCGAGAAGAACAGGTCGGCCGAGGGCTCGCTGAAGGTGGGCGCCTCGTCGTCCGCGATCGCGCCGACGATCGTCTGCTGGTCGGCGTCGCCCAGATCGGGGAACGGGCTGCCGAAGCGCTGGCGCGCCAGCTCGTTCAGTGCGCGGATGCCGTCGCGGTAGATCTCGCGCGGCGTCAGGCGGGACTGGAAGCCGTAGCGGTCCGCCTGGTCGCTGGCGACCACGATCTCGTTCTCGCCGCCGGAGGACGGCCGGTCGCCCTCAACCACCTCCGCGAACGGCGGCTCGATGTACGTCGGCTCCCAGAAGCCCACCACGGTGGTGAGCTTCACGTCGATGAAGCGGGTGACGTTGGCCTCGCGCGCGCCGGGGTCGTCCGGCGTACCGGGCAGCAGCTGCGCGGTGAACGCCTCGACCGTGCGGCGTTCGTCGGCGGTGAGGAAGCCGCCCGTGGGCAGCGTGCGCGGGGGTGGCGGCACCACCTCCGCGTACGCGAACGTCTGGTTCGGGACGGTGATCTCCGGGCAGTCCTCGTCCAGGTCGGTGCAGGACGCGACCACGGGGGCGACGGCGGTGAGCGCGATGATCTCCGCGCCGCTGCGCAGGAACGAGCGGCGCGACACGGCGTGCCGGTCAGGCATGGGCACCTCCCCGTGGGCGGTTCGTGTTCGCGGTATCCCTCGGCGGTCTCCGGAGTCTTGACCTCGACCGCACGCGGCGGTGTGCGTCAGCCGCGCATTCGGGCGATCGGAAGAGGATCGGCACGCCGTGCGCGGGGGCGCGAGCGCGGCGACACGAGCTGTCGGTGGCGCGTCACGTCCTCGTCACGCGTCGGTGGGGATCGAGGTCAGCGCAGCGTCTGCAGGTACGCCGCGATGTCGCGGGCAACGTCCTCGCCCACGTTCAGGTTGGGCATGAGCGTGTTCGGCGAGATCGACTTCGGATCCATGATCCACTGCACCAGGTGCTCCGGCGTGTTCGGCGTCGCTCCGCCGATGTACGCGCGCCGTCCGAAGCCCTCCAGCGACGGCGCGACGCGGCCGTTCGCGCCGGTGACGCCCGGGATCGTGTGGCACGTGCTGCAGCCGTAGGCACTCAGCGCCGCGCGGCCCACGTCCGCGTCACCGCCCTCGATCGGCGTCAGCACCGCGATGTGCTCCGCGCGACTGCCGCACCCGGCAAGGATCGCTGCGGCGACGAGGGACAGCAGCACGAGGCGCACTGTCGCGTGCCGCCGCGGGCGGGGATGTGCGTTCGATGGTGCGTCACGGTTGGTGTGCGTCGGCATGTCACGCGCTCCCCTCCGCCGGGCCTGCGGTCGCGGGCCCGGCCCGTCGGCGCGGCTCGATTCTGGCGAA
>JBFWQJ010000035.1:0-15682 GCA_050249515.1 Dehalococcoidia bacterium
TCAACGTGCACGTCCCGGACGGGACACGGAACCTCACGCGAGGCTGCGGGCCGGTGCAGAAGGGGCTGTTCGTGCGCGGGCGCGCGCCGGACGTGAACAACCGCGTGTGCAAGGACGGGCGCCTGTTCGTGGCGCCGGAGCAACTCGGCTCCGGCGGGCTGAAGCCGTACGTCGTCCCCACGCCGTCGCCGTCGAAGACGCCGGAGCCGACGGCCACGGCGGCTCCCAGCAGCAACGGCTCGATCACCTCGCCCGCGCCGGGCTCCACCGTCTCCGGCGGCGTGCTGGTGCTGGCGCGCGCCAGCGGCGGCCTGGTCACGGTGCAGTGGGGCGAGGGCACGTCCCCCGGCGCGTGGCGCTCGCTGGCCGCGACGCCGATCGGGCCGGGTGAGTACTACGCCGGGTGGAACACCAGCGCGCTGCGCCCGGGCATCTACACGGTCCGTCTGCTGGTGAACGGTGAGATGGCCTCCGCCGTCCTCGTGCGCGTCGCGGGCGAGGAGCCCACGCCAACCACCACGCCGCTCACCACGCCTCCGCCGACGCGCCGGTAGCGCCACCGCCACGCGCGAGGAACGCACGCCGGCAGCGATCATCCGAGCAAGCACACACTCTGCGGAGCACACACACAGAGCGGGGGCCGGATTTCCGGCCCCCGCTCGTGTTGGAGAGGTCGAAGCGCGCTTAGCGGCGCTCTTCGTTCTGCCGCTGCGGCGGCTGCTGCTGGGGCTGCCCCGCCTGCTGCTCGCGCTCCTGCTGCTGCTGCTGCTGCTGCTCGTTCGGACGCTGACCCGGCTGGCCCTGCTGGCCGCCCTGCTGCTGCTGTCGTTCCTGGGTCACTTCGAACCTCCTAGTCACGCGCATGGGGCCCGGTAGGCCCCGACACGCGGAAGGTAGCGACGTCCGTCTGCCGAGCATGCCAACGCCCCCGGCGCAGTCTCGCAACCGTATTGCGGGCGACGAGGAGGCACGCGTCCGCTCGTGCAAAGCCTGCGCAACAGATGCAGCCGTGCGCGATGCACCCCGGCGGGGTGTGGCGGTTCCGCGAGTCCCGCGCGGCGATCCTCGCACCGGGGAGCGCTGCGACGCCCCGCGGACGCCGGGCCGCAGCGCCGAGCCGAGGAGGACCGCATGCAGGACCGCACCGCAGCCGAACGCGAGCGACAACGCAAGGCGGAGGAGCGCCGCGAGCAGGAGGAGCAACTGGACGAGGAGATCGAGGAGTCATTCCCCGCGAGCGACCCGCCGTCCCACACGCCCGTGCAGGGCGTGGGCGCGCCACCGCCGACGCCGCGCGACGACGAGGTGGAGGACGACACCCACGAGGGCTGACGGCCGGCACGCGCCAGCTCGACGGTTTGGACGGCTCCCGTCCGGAGCACCACACGCGGGACGTGCCGGGTGACTCGTTCTTTCGGCTTACTGCATCACTGCGCTCGCCTCGGTAACGCAGGCGCAAGGGAGCGATTTCTACGCTTCCAAGTACCCGGAACCCGTGGCGAGCCGACGGCGCCCCCGGTGTTCCGGCATACCAAGGGACGCAGTCGCAGACACTGGGAGAACTACGTGCACACTGACCAACTGACCAGACGAGTCGCGATCTTCGTCGCGATGGTGACCATGGCCGTCTTCGCCTTCGCCACGGTGGCGGGCGACGCGTCCGCGCAGACCGCGACCGGCACCGCTACGGCGACCGCCACGGGCACCGCGACGGGCACCACCACTGCAACCGCCACCGGCACGGCCACGGGCACTGCCACCGGCACGGCCACGGCGACCTCGCCCTCCGGCGGCACGGCGACCGCCACGGCGAGCCCCACGGGCGCGACCGGCGGTACCGGCGCGGCGGGCGGCACCGGCGCCCCGGCCCCGGCGAAGACCGGCAACGCCGGCATCGCCTACGACTCCGCCGGCAACGGCTGGCTGGCGATCGGCCTCCTGACGGCCACGCTGGCGCTGGCCGGCACCGGCTGGGTGGCGATGGGCAAGCGCCGCTAGTCGCGGCTCCGTCGGATCCGATCGCGATGCGCGGGGAAGGGCTGCATTCCCCGCGCATCTCTGCGTCTGCGCCCGTCTACCGCGGCGGCCGGCCCTCCTCCTCCGTCCCGGCAGCGCCGTCATCGTCCTCGTCGTCCTGCGCGAGGTGGACACCGTCCACCGCGGCGGCGGCCTCGCCCTCCGAACCGCCCTCGTGCAGCCCGGCGAGGCGATGCAGCGCGCGGGCATGACGGTCCATCTCCTCCTCGGTCGCGGACTCCAGCGCGATCATCGAGTTGTGTGCGCCGTGCACCGCGCGCAGCAGCTCGTCCAGCTTGATTTGCATCGCCGCGGAGTCGTGGTTCTGGCTGCTCTGGATCAGGAACACCATCAGGAACGTGACGATCGTCGTGCCGGTGTTGATCACCAGCTGCCACGTCTCGCTGAAGTGGAACACCGGCCCCACCACCGCCCACCCGAGGACCACCGCGAGCGCGGCGAGGAACCCCCAGGCGGAGCCGGTGAGGTGGGCGGTGCGGCGGGCGATGCGTGCGAAGAGTTCGTTCATGGCCGGAGACGGTAGGGCCGGTGCGGTTGCGAAGACGTGACGCCCTCCACGCGCGCATCGCCGATCAATCGCCCGGTGGGCGCCAGTCCGTGCCGAGCCGCTTTCAATGTCGTAGTACGAGATGACTACCGATCAGAGGCTTCATCAAAACGCGTTCATCCACACTGTTCCGTTACGCCACACCGCGATCGGTGTGGGTAAGATGAGCCGCAGACGCTGGCCGTGACGGCATCGAAGGGAGAGCGTCACTGTGGCACCCTCTGCGCTGGAGCCGCGGACGGCTCCGCCGAAGCGAGGGAACGGGCACGCCGCCCGTGTCCTGGTCGTGGATGACGAGCCCGGCATCCGCAACCTCGTCGTCGACATCCTCGGCGACGAGGGGTACGAGACGCGTGCGGCCGAGGACGGCGTGTGCGCGATCGAGGTCCTGCGCGGCTGGACGCCGGACCTCATCCTGCTCGACCTCAGCATGCCGCGCATGGACGGCTGGCAGTTCCTGGAAGCGCGCCGCGAGTTGGGGATCGCTCCGCACGCTCGCGTGATCGTCGTCTCCGCCTCACGGCACATCGACGAGCGCGTGGCCGCGCGCCACCGGGTGCTCCCCAAGCCCTTCGAGGTGGAGCACTTCCTCGACGCGCTGCGCGAGGTGCTCGGGTCGCACGACAGCTGCGACGGCGACGCCCGCTAGCAGCCCCTCTCCCTCCCCCTGTCTCCCGTCTGAGCGAGCGACGATCGGCGATAGGTCTGCCACCAAACGGACGGCAGGCGAGACTCACAGTCGACGTGGAATGCCCGACAACTGGCTCCTCGGCCGATCAACCCGGTCGACTGCAGGAACAGGAGACACGCATGCCCGCACTGGGACTGAGCCTCTTTCTCGTCGCGCTCGGCGCGATCCTCGCGTTCGCGGTGAACGTGGCCGTCACCGGCATCGACCTCGCTGTGGTCGGCGTCATCCTGATGATCGTCGGCCTGGTGGGTATGGTGCTGTCCCTGCTGTTCTGGACCAGTTTCGCGCCGTTCCGCCGGACCGACGTCGAGATGCATGACGTCCCGGACCACCGCCACTAGTGATCGCACGTCCACGTCGACGCCCCGAGGAGACTCGAGGGCGTCGACGGCCGCTCACGCCGCCCTCTCTCCCGTCCGCGCGAGCCGTGGGCAGGATCGATATGAGCGTGCGATGCCTCTGCAACGTCGGCGCGGCCTGCCGCAACGCCCGCCGCAACAGGGCGCGGGCCGATCCTCCGTATTGTGTGCGGCAGTATCGGGCTGGGTTCGCAGGGTAGATCACCGCTATGGGCAGTCGTCATCGGCACCCCACGTTCCTGTCTGGTCGTCTTCAGTGCGCCGCCCCCGCGGTCGCCTTCGGAGTTCGCACCCCGCACCGCCCGCCCCGGGCAGAGGAGGTTGTTGCCGCCGGCACACGGCAAGAACTGCGGATCGTCACGGACGAACCGCCCGCGGCTTGTATCAGGCACGGTGAAGCCGTGCCTGCACGAACGACATAGCGCGTGTCGCCGTACCGCTCCCACCGGTCCGTGACATACAGGGGCCCCGCGTGAACGCGGAGACGCTGCTCAGCACCGTCACGCACGCCGCCATCCTCTTCATCTTCGCCGCCGTCCTCCTGGAGGCGGTGCGGGCGCCTCGTCGCCTGGCGTACGACGCGGTGCTCTTCTTCGCGGCGATGACCGGGATCATCACCGTCACCGCGCTCACGCGGCTGCGGCTGATCGAGCCGGGACAGACCGGTCTGCTCTCATCCGTGCTGCTGCTCCTCCTCCCGTACCTGCAGCTGCGCATGGTGGATGACTTCGCCGGCGTGCCGCGGCGCATCCAGGCGCTCGCCGCCGGCGTCGCGTTCGGCTCCGTGCTGTCCCTGTACCTCGTGGAGCGCCCGTTCTCGGCCGCGTACATCCTCGCGGTCATCGGCGGGTTCGTCGCGGTGCAGGGGTACTGCACGGTGGTGCTGGTGCGCGCTGTCCGCTCCTCCGTCGGCGTGACGCGAGGGCGCACGCAGGCGCTCGCCCTCGGCAGCGCGATGCTCGTGACGGTGATCGTGGTGGCGGGGCTGCAGGTGTTCCTGCCGGAGTTCCGCCCCGCGCTGCGCGGGATGTCGAGCGTGGCGAGCCTGACGTGCGGCGTGGGCTACTTCATCGGCTTCACGCCGCCGCGCTGGCTGCGCCGGCTGTGGCAGGCGCCGGCGATCCGCGCGTTCCTGTCCATGGCCGCGCGCCTCCCCGCGGACGCCACGCCGGCGCAGCTGGCGGACCAGCTGGAGCGCGCGGTCACGGAGGCCGTGGGCGCCCGGCGCTCCTACATCCTGGTCTGGGACGAGGATGAACGACGGCTGACGGCGCTCAACCGCGCTCACGCGAGCGGCCCGCAGGCGACGCGCCACAACTCCACGCTCCCCACGCGCGTCTTCCGCGAGCAGCGCGCGCTGGCCGTGGACAACGCGCCGCGCATGGACCCCGGCAACGCCGACCTGTACCAGGGCGCCGGCGCGCTGTCCCTGCTGATCGCGCCGATCACGCTGGGCGACCAGCGCTTCGGTGTCCTCGTCGCCTCCAACGACCGGCCGTCCAACTTCGCGGCGGACGACCTGGCGCTGATCGAGCTGCTGGCTGACGAGATCGCCGGGCTGCTGCGCCGGCACCAGCTCACGGACGCCGCCGCGCACGTGCGCGCGCAGGCGGAGGCGACGCAGTTGAAGGACGAGTTCCTGTCCGCGGCCGCGCACGACCTGCGCACGCCGCTCACCGTCATCCTGGCGCAGGCGCAGCTGCTGAGCCGGCGGCTGCACCGCGGCGGCGCGGCGACGGAGGATCTCCTCGGCGGCATCGACCGCCTCGTGCAGGAGGCGCAGCGGATGCGGCGGCTAACGGACGACGTGCTGGACGCCTCGCGCTCGGAGGCGACGGGGTTCGTCGCTGAGGTCGCGCCCGCGGACCTCGTGGCGATCGCGTACGACGTCGCCGGGTCGGTGACGTCAGAGCGCCATCAGGTGCTGGTGGAGGGTGCGGAGGCGTGGGCGCTGGTCGATGGTGATCGCATCCGACAGGTCATGCAAAACCTGGTGGACAACGCCGTGAAGTTCAGCCCGGCGGGCGGCACCATCAGCATCTGTTGCGAGCGCGCGGGGGACGAGGCGATGTTCTCCGTGAAGGACCACGGCATCGGCATTCCGCCGTGGGACCTGCCGCATCTGTTTCAGCGGTTCTACCGGGGCGGGCGCAGTGGTGAGCGCGGCTTCTCCGGCATGGGTATCGGGCTGTTTCTCTGCAAGCGCATTGTCGAGGAACACGGTGGGACGATCACGGTCGACAGCGTGTACGGGCAGGGGACTCGGTTCCTCGTGACCCTCGCAGGGGCAACAGCAGAGCAAGGGAGGACGAATGCCACAGCGCATTCTGGTCGTTGACGACGAGCGCACGATCCGCGAGCTCGTTTGCGAAGTGCTGGCGGACGAGGGCTACGAGGTGATCGGGGCCAGCAATGGCGCCGAGGCGCTCAGTGCGCTGGAGCAGAACGCCCCCTTCTCGCTGGTGGTCCTGGACATGTGGATGCCGGTGATGAACGGCTGGCAGTTCGCCGCCGAGATCGCCGAGCGCGGCATCTCCGTGCCGATCGTGGTGATGACCGCCGCGCGCGAGGCCCGGCACCGCGCCGAGGAGATCGGCGCGATCGGCTACATCGGCAAGCCGTTCGATGTCGACCAGTTCATCGAGTCGGTGGAGACGGCGATCCGGTCCAGCGGTCCGGCGCTGGAGAACGGCGCGTCGTTCTCTGACGTCACGCGGCCGATCTCCAAGCTGATCTTCGCCCCGCTGCGGCACCTGGCGCTCGGGACGTTCGCCCCGCGCTCCGGCGGCGCGTACTAGCCGCGGCCGCCGTCCCGTCAGCGCGCGTCGGAGCGGTCCGGCGGCGCACCCGGCGCGGCGGCTGCGCGGTCCGAGGCTTCCGAGGCGCCTCGGCCGCGTGGGTGACGCCGCGACACGTGACGCACTTCCACGTTCGGCTTCCGCGACATCCGGATGCCGTAGCGCGCCTCCAGCGCAGAGGCGACGCGCCGATCCACGGCACTGACCACCGCCCCCGCCTCCGCGTCCTCATCGATCCGCAGGTCCAGCGCGATCGCCACGCTCCCGGCCCCGTCCGGTGTGACCGAGGCACGCGCGCTCTCCACATGCTCCGCCGCCAGCGCCGCGTCCGCGACGTGATGCGCCATCGCCTCGGTCGGCACCAGCACGGACTCCCCGCCCTCCACGCTGCGCACGGAGATCAGGTGCCGGCGCTGCGACCAGGAGGCGAGCACCGCAGAGAGCGCGATCAGCAGCACCAGCGCGGCCACGCCGGTCGCGATCAGCCGACCGTTCTCGGTGCTCTCCAGGTGCGCGGACAGCCGCAGCAGGTCCGCGTTGCCGGCCAGGAACTCCTCGCCGGTCCAGAGGAAGCCCAGGAACACGCCCACGGCGACCATGACGAGCATGGCCAGCAGCAGCGTCGAGATTCTCGTCCACCACGTCATGGCGCACCTCCCGATGCTCGGCCGCCACGTCATGCGTGGCGTCGCCTGTCATACCGGGGAACGGTAGGCGGGGTCGCATCGTTGATCGGTTGCGGCGAAGCGCAACGAGGACGCAAGCGCGTTCAGACCCGCGTTCCACCGCTGTTACGGGATTGAAATGGCGGGCGACCGCCGGTGTTACGATGCGGCCCGGTACCGCGGCTAGCATGTGTCCGGCCGAACAGCAAGAGCGGGGCGCACGGCGTCGCCCCTGGCGAGGAGCGTTACTGCTGTGAACGGAACCGAACAACTGGTGCTCGTGATTGACGACGAGCCCGGGATCCAGCGCGTGATCAAGATGGAGCTGGCGGAGCGCGGATTCCGCGTGCTGACCGCCGGTAGCGGCAAGGACGGGCTCGCGCTCGCAGAGAAGCACCGCCCCGACCTGGTGCTGCTGGACATCCTGATGCCGGAGATGTCCGGGTTGGAGGTGCTGCGCGAGCTGCGTGAGCGCTCCAACGTGCCCGTGATCATGCTCACCGCGCGCCGCGCGGACACGGAAAAGGTCCGCGGGCTGGAGCTCGGCGCGGACGACTACCTCGGCAAGCCGTTCAGCCTCGACGAGTTGAGCGCCCGCGTGCGCGCGATCCTGCGCCGCACGGCGCCCGCGCCGATCACCGGCAACGTGGTCCGTGTCGACGACCTGGAGATCGACCTCGGCAGTCGTCTCGTGAAGCGGGGCGACGCGATCATCAGCCTGACGCGCACGGAGTGGAACCTGCTGCAGTGCCTGGCGGCGAACGCCGACAAGCTGATGATGAACGCGGAGCTGCTGGGCAAGGTCTGGGGTCCCGAGTACGTGGGCGACCTGCAGTACCTGCGCGTCTGGATCTCCCGCCTCCGCGCGAAGATCGACCGCAACCCCGCGGAGCACAGCGTGGTCCGCACCTTCCCCGGCATCGGCTACATGCTGAGCACGCGCGGCACCGAGGAGCACACCGACTCCGACGACGCCGTGGGCGGCACCGCCGACGCGATGGAGGAGATGGACGCGTCCGAGGAGGACTCCGACGGCGCGATGGAGATGTCGTCCGCGAACGACGAGGGCGAACTGGCCGCGCGTCACGCGGGCGGCGCCGGTCGCAAGCGACTCCGTCTGCATCGCGCGGGCGAGTAGCCCTCGGCCGCACCCCTGCACGGACATCGCGAGGCCCCGGGTGACCGGGGCCTCGTCGTGTGTCACGCGATGCGCGGGCTACGAGGCGTGCGACTCGAGCTCGTGCTGGAGCGCGCGCAGGGCGAGCAGTTGGTCCAGGCGCACCGCCGCCTTCGTGCGGTGCGTGGCACGCGCGATCTGCGCCACCGTGTAGCCGTTGCCGAAGCGCATCGCGATCAGTTGCTGGTGCTCGGGCGACAGTCGATGCATCGCCGTGCCCATGACGCCGTCCAACTGCCGGACGACGGCAAGGTCGGCCTCGATCGCCGGGACCGGCCAGAAGGGCAGGCGGCGGCACCACTGCTGCCAGCGGCGGAACGAGCGACGCATGCGGCCGGTCATGCGGACTCCCGGTGACTGCCTCCACCCAACGCTTGCGTCACGCTAGGCCCGGCCGAGGTGCGAAGCGGCAACACACGCACAGGGACGGTCGCGATTCCCTCGCACCGCCGGCGCCCGATAGAACATGCGGTCTGGTGTGGAACGTCCGAGCGACCACGCGCCCCGCCGGATATAGTGGCTGAGCCGCCCGGCGCCCGAGGCACCGGCGATCCCACCCACCGCCACCTCGCCCCGCGGGACGCCGCGGAGAGCGCGAGCTGAAGGACGCCGGTCAGTTGTCGCTTCGGATCCGCACCGCCCTGGCTACGGTGTTCAGCGTCATCGTGATCATGGCGGCGCTCCTGCTCGCCTACCGCTTCATCGTCCTCGACGCCTACGCGGAGCTGGAGGCGGACCACGCGCGCGAGGGACTGGCGCGCGCGATGAGCGTGCTCCGCGCCGAGGAGCGCGCGCTGGACATCCTGCTGACGGACTGGGCGCACTGGGACGACACGTACGACTTCGTGGACTCGCGGTCGGAGGCGTTCGTCGCCAGCAACCTGCCGCCCGACATCCTTGAGCAGATCAAGCTCAACGCGCTCATCATCCGCGACGCCCGCGGCGAGAACGTGGTCGCCATCGCGCGGGACGGCGAGGGCCTCCCGGTGAGCGTCCCGGGCCTCACCGACCGCATCCCCGACGACAGTCCTCTGCTGGCGCTGGGGGCCGAGGGGCGCGTCACGGGCATCCTGCCCACCAACATCGGCCCGCTGGTGCTCAGCGTGCGCCCGATCCTGATGAGCGACGGCAGCGGCACGCCGCGCGGCCACGCCCTGATGGCACGACTGCTGGACCCGTCGTACACGGAGCGCATCGCGGAAATGCTCTCGATCGGCATCGACGTGTACCCGCCGGACGACCAGGCGATCCCCGCGGACGTGCGCGCGACGCTGGGAGCGGGCGACAAGGACACCACCGTCGTGACCGACGGCCCGGACGGCGACATTGCCGCGTTCGGCTGCCTCGCGGGCCTCGACGGCCAGCCCGTGCTCGTCCTGCGCATCCACAACGCGAGGACGATCGAGGCGCAGAGCGGGCGGACCCTGCGCGCGCTGCTGTTGACGGTGGGCGTGACGGGCGCCGTGCTGGTCGCCGCGCTGGTCGCGGTGATCAACGTCACGGTCGTCGGACGGCTGCGGCGCCTGCTGGACGAGATGGACAACATCACCGGCCGAGGCTCCAGCGAGGGACTGCGCACCCACGTGGCGGGGCGCGACGAGATCGGCGACGTGGCCTCCGGCGTCAACGCGATGCTCGACCGCCTTGAGGCCTCGGCGGCGGAGCGCGTCCGGCTGGAGCAGGCGGTCACGGAGCGCGAGCGACTGGCGGACGAGGCGTTCCGCCGGTTGGACGAGGGCCTGGTGATCGTGGACACGGAGGGCATCTGCACCGTGGCGAACCCCGCCGCGCTGCGCCTGCTGGGGATGCGCGCGGAGGACGTCATCGGCCAGCCGCTCGCCTCGGTGCTGCCGGTGCTGCGCCCCGCGGACGACGTCACGCGCTCCGCGGGCGACGAGTACTTCGAGGTCGGCTCGCGCGCGGTCGCGGTGAGTCGCTCGGCGGACAATGCGCCGGGCCGCCTGTCCGTCGTCGCGCTCCGCGACATCACCGACGCGCGCGCCGTGGAGCGGCTGAAGCGCGACCTGGTCGCCACGGTCAGCCACGAGCTCCGCACGCCACTGACCGCGATCCAGGCGACCGTCAGCATGCTGCAGGAGGGCGACGGCGGGCCGATGTCGGAGATGCAGGGCCGGCTGGTCGGGCTGCTGGACCGCAACACGGACCGGCTGCGCGTGCTGGTCGACGACCTCCTCGACATCGGCGCGCTGGAGGGCGGCCGCGTCACGCTCAACCCGATCGCGCTCGACCTGGCGGACATCTGCGAGACGATCGTGGAGGACATCCGCCCGACGGCGGAGCAGCAGGACGTCACCGTGACCACGGACCTGCAGCCCGCCGAGGCGTGGGCGGACTCCGCCCGCATCCGGCAGGTGATCGAGAACCTGCTGCAGAACGCCGTGAAGTTCACACCCGCCGGCGGCACCGTCACCGTCCGCACCGGCGTCGAGGACGGCCGCGCGCGCATCGTCGTCAGCGACACCGGCATCGGCATCGCGCCGGCGGAGCTGGAGCGCGTGTTCGAGAAGTTCTACCGCACGCTGGACGGTGCGCGCTTCGCGCACGGCACCGGCCTCGGCCTGTCGATCGCGCGCTCCATCGTCGCGCTGCACGGCGGTCGGCTGACCGCCGCGAGCGACGGCCACAGCGGGACGACGATGACGGTGGACCTGCCGCTCGGGGAGCCGGGCGAGCAGTAACGCGCCGCGCGGCGGCTACTCCCCGCGCTCCGCGGCGACCTCCATCTGATCGAGGTTGGCGGGGGCGTCCGCGGGCACCGGGGCACGACCCAGCACCGCGCGCTGCAGCGCCATGGTGCGCTCGCTCAGGCCGTTCAGCAGCGTGTACATCACCGGCACGAAGACCAGCGTCAGCATGGTGGACGAGATGATGCCGCCGATCACGGTCGCGGCCAGCGGCGCGCGCAGCTCCGCGCCCTCGCCCAGCTGGAAGGCGGTCGGCATCAGCGCGATCGCGATCGTGAGGCTGGTCATCAGGATCGCGCGGAGGCGGGCCGGCCCGGCCTCCAGCAGCGCCTCGCGCACGGAGAGCCCGTGCTCCCGGTTCCGCTTCGTGCGGTCCACCAGCAGGATGCCGTTCTTGATCGCGAGGCCCACGAGGAGGATCAGGCCGATCATCGAGAACACGCTGAAGTCGTAGCCGAAGAAGAACAGCCCGAACAGCGCGCCGCCGATGGCGACGGGCAGCGAGAACAGGATCACCAGCGGGTCCAGCAGCGAGTTGTAGAGGATCGCCATGAGCAGGTACGCGAGCAGCACTGACGCGCCGAGCGCGAGGAAGAGCTGTCCGAAGCTCTCCGCCTGCTCCTCGCTCACGCCGCCGACCTCCGCCCGGTAGCCGGGCGGCAGGACGAGCTCATCGATCGCGCGCTGGACGTCGGGCTGCACCTCGCCCAGCGAGTAGCCGGTCTGCAGGTCGGCGTTCACGCTGACCACGCGCTCGCGGTCGTAGCGGTTGACCTGCGTGGGGCCGAACGTCTCCGTGATCCTCGCGACCTGGCTCAGCTTCACCGTCTGGCCGGTCGCCGTCTGCACCGGCAGGTCGCCGACGGACGCGATGCTCGCGCGCGCGTCGCCCTCCAGCCGCAGGCGCACGTCCTGCAGCGTCCCGTCCGGCTGCTGGTACTTCGTCGCCACCGCACCGGCGAAGGCGGTGCGGACGAGCAGGCCGAGCTGCGCCGAGGACACGCCGAGCTCAGCCGCGCGCAGCTGGTCCACCTCGATCTGGAGCTGCGGCTGCCCCACCGGCGCGCCGTTCACCACGTTGACCAGCCCGGGCGCCTGCTCCAGCGAGGCCTGCACCTGGTCGGCCAGCTCCGAGAGGGCGCCGAACTCGGGGCCGCTGAGGCGCACGGACACGGGGGCCTGCCCGCCACCGGGGCCGCCGTCCTGCAGCCCGACCTTCGGGCGCACGCCCGGCACGACCGCCAGGCGCTCCCGCGCGTCGTCGACGATCTCCCAGATGTCGCGGTCGCGCTCCTCCTTCGGCACCGTCTCCACGGTGACGCTGCCGTAGCGCGCCTGCCCCGTCGACCCGCTGCCGAAGACGCCGCCGGAGGACACGCCCACGGACGCCGTGACCGTCTTCACCTCCGGCATGTCGAGGAGGATCTGCTCGACCTGGCGCATGGCCGCGTCGTGCGCCTCCAGCGAGGTGCCCGGGGGCGTCTCGGTGTTCACCTGGAAGTAGCCGTAGTCGGAGTTGGGCACGAACTCGACCGCGATCAGTCCGGTGGCGAGCAGCGCCATGCCGGCGGCGATGCTCGCGAACGCGACGCCGATCACGATCACGGCGTGGGAGAAGGACAGCTGCATCGCGCGGCCGCGGACGCGCACCGTGCCCAGCAGCGTGGAGCCCAGCGACCAGCTCAGCAGGTCGCGGTAGCGGTGCTCTACGCGCTCGAACATGCGGTCCCAGCGCGCGCCGAAGCGGCCCAGCAGATCGTTCGTCTCCTCGGTCCCCGGCTTCATGATGCGCGCGGCGAGCAGCGGGGTGAGCGTGAACGACACGAGGAGCGAGACGAGCGTCGCGCCGGCGATCGTGAAACCGAACTCCTTGAAGAACCCGCCGATCTGCCCGCTGACGAGGCCCGTCGGCGCGAAGACGACGACGTCCACCAGTGTGATCGCGATCGCCGCCATGCCGATCTCCGCGCGGCCCATCAGCGCCGCCTCGAACGGCCGCTCCCCGCGCGCCAGGTGCCGCAGGATGTTCTCCAGCACCACGATCGAGTCGTCCACGAGGATGCCGATGGTGAGCGTCAGGCCGAGCATGCTGAGGAAGTTGAGGCTGAACCCCATCAGTTCCATCAGCACGAAGGTCGTGAGCAGCGTCGTCGGGATGGACAGCAGCACGATGCCGGCGGCGCGCGCATTGTGCAGGAACAGCAGCAGGATCGCGCTGGTCAGCACGATCGCGAACAGCAGCTCCTCCTGGATGCCGAGGAGCGAGGCTCGCACGAACGGCGTCGTGTCCTGCACGACCACGAGCTCACTGCTCGCCGGCAGGATCTCGCGCACCTCGGGCATCGCCGCGCGGACGGCGTCCGTGACGTCGGTGAGGTTGGAGCCGCTCTGCTGGCCGATGGCGACGAGGATCGCCTGCTTGCCGTTCACGCGCGTCGTCTGCGTCAGCTCGGTCGCACCCTGCGACACCGTGGCCAGGTCGCCCACGCGCACCGGCCCCGGCGCCACCACGACCCGCGCGAGGTCCTCCGGGCGGTCGAAGAGGCCGGTCACCTCCAGCTCGAACTGGCGCGGGCCCTGCGTGATGCTGCCGCCGGGGATCGCCGTGTTCGCGGCGGCGAGCGCCTGCTGCACCTGCGACAGGCTCAGCCCGTACGCGGCCAGGCGGCCCGGGTCCACCGCCACGCGGACTTCCTGCTTGCGCCCACCGACGAGCTCCACCTGGGAGACGCCGTTGATCTGCTCGATCCGCGGGATGACCTGGTCCTTGGCCAGCTGGTACAGCTGTTCCGGGAGCAGGACGTCGTCGTAGACCGCGAGCTGCATGACGGGTAGCTGGTCGAAGTTGATCTTGGTGACGGTGGGGCGCTCCGCGCCCGTGGGGAACTGCGCGACCGTGCCGCTGATGCGTCGCTCCACGTCCGGCGCGATCGTGGTGGAGTCCGCCGAGTCCTTGAACTGGATCGTGACGGCGGAGAAGCCCTGGCCGGAGGTGCTGGAGATGATGTCGATGTCGTTGAGGCCGGCGACCGCATCCTCCAGCGGACGTGTGACCTGGATCTCCATCTCGCGCGGGTTCGCGCCGGGGTAGATCGTGGTGATCGTCACCACGGGGATGTCCACGCTGGGGAACTGGTTGATCGGCAGGGTGCGGAACGCGATCCACCCGGCGATCGCGAGGGCGAGGAACACCGCGGACGTCGCCCCGGCGCGCTCGATCGCCATCCGGGTGAAGCCACTCATCTTGCGCGCGTCTCCCCCCGCCTCGGCGGATCAGCCTGGACGCGCGGCGGCTGCCGGCGGCGGACCAGTGCCGTGGACGCCCGGTTCGTGCACTCCGGGCAACGTAAATCCAACATAGCACCGGGGTTCCGCAAGCAACATGAAACGCGCGTGAACGCCGGGTCGAGAACCGGTGTTCACGCGCGCTTCATGTGAACGCGTGTGATAAGGGCGCGCGCTACCCGTACTGGACGGACCGCTTCGTCATCGCACCGCCGAGCCAGCCGGTGATCGGGAACGACACCGCGTCGTCAGAATCGACGGTGGAGCCGAGAGTGACGACGGCCGGCACGAAGTGCTCGCGGGTGGGCAGTGCCCAGTCGACCGCAGGAGCGCGCCGCTCGTACTCGACCATCGCGTCCACGTCGCGCTTCGCCAGCGCCTCCTCCGCCCAGTGGTCGAACTCCTGCGCCCACCCGGGGGTGATCGCGCCGGGGCGGCGGTCCATCAGGCGCAGGTTGTGCGTCAGGAATCCGCTTCCGACGATCAGCACGCCCTCGTCCCGCAGCGGCGCGAGTTGGCGCCCCAGCTCGAACAGGTCGGATGCCGCGAGCGTCGGCAGCGAGACCTGGAGCACCGGGATGTCCGCCTCCGGGTACATGGCCAGCAGCGGCACCCACGCGCCGTGGTCCAGGCCGCGCTCCGGCTCCTCGGCGACCGGCTGGCTCGCGCCCACGAGCTCGCGCACGCGCTGCGCCAGCTCCGGCGCACCGGGCGAGGCGTACTGGAGGCGGTAGAACTCCTCCGGGAAGCCGTAGAAGTCGTAGATGAGCGGCTTCGTCTCGGTCGCGCCGATGGTGAGCGGACGCTCCTCCCAGTGCGCGGAGATCATCAGCACGGACTTCGGCCGCGGCATGTCCTGCGCCCACTGGTTGAGCTGCCCCATCCACGACCCGTCCGCGACGGTCGCGGGCGACCCGTGCGCGAGGAAGATCGTGGGCTTGCGCCCGGACGCGTCCCGGACGGGCTGCGCGGTCTGCGGGGCGGCGTTCGGCGTGGTCTCGCTCATCGGTCGGTCCTCTCCGTGGCCTCGATAGGATGCCACGGAACGGGCCGCGCCGGGGGAGCACCCCCCGCGGGAGGGAGCGCCGACTAGGCGGCGCCCCAGCCCGCGCGGCGGGGCTGCTCCGGAGCGAGATCGTCCTCGAGGATGGCGATGACGGAGGCGAGGTACGGCGAGTTCGCCAGCATCTCCTCGTCGTCGGCGGCCAGCACGGAGGCGGGGGGCAGCGCGTCGGAGATGTCCTCCGGCGTCGCCGCGCCGCGCTCGGCGAGCAGGCCCAGCGTCTCCGTGCGGCGGCGGAGGAACTCCACCGTGCGCGCGAAGTCGGCCGTGCGCATGCTGTCGCCGATGACCTCGGCGGTGCGGCGGGCGGCGGTGAGCTGGGTCTCCAGCTTCGCCACCTGGTCATCGAACACGG
>JBFWQJ010000036.1:0-15665 GCA_050249515.1 Dehalococcoidia bacterium
CCGCCGATGTGCGCGTGCGCGTGCCCGTCCGCCGCGGCGGCGGCGACGGCGGCGCGCACCTCGGCGCTCGGCCGTGACGCCGGAGCGGGCGCGGCGGCGAGGCGCAGGCTGCGCACCGAGAGCAGCGGCAGCGCGACGAGCACGCCGACGCCGAGGAGCGCGAGCCGCGGGTAGCCGCTGGGCCAGCGCATCATCGCGCCTCGCCGGCTCGGAGGAAGTCGAGGATGCCGCGAGCGACACCGCGCGCCATCGCGTCGCGCGCGGTCTCATCGCGGAGCATCGCCGCGTCCTCCGGGCTGCTGATGAACAGCAGCTCCACCAGCGCGGCCGGCATTCCGGACGCGCGGCTCACGAGCGCAGGCTCGCCGGGCGGGAGGCCCAGGCCCTCGGGCGTGCCGCCGCGCGCGGCGATCTCCGCGCGGTCGGTGCGGCGCACGGGGCCCAGGAGGAACAGCGGGTAGCAGCGTCCGCCGAAGGGCTTGAGACAGGCGTCATCGATCACGCCGCGCGGCGTCGCCGGCAGCCCCGCCGCGCGCAACTCGGTGGTCACGCCGTCGTGGAGCAGCGTGGCGAGCCGCCGGTTCCCCGCGGCGAAGGGGCGCGAGGCGTTGAAGTAGACCTCGTGCCCGCGGATGTCGGGCGTGGGTGCGCCGTTGGAATGGATCGAGACGAAGGCGTCGGCCCCGGCCGCGTTCGCCAGGTCCACGCGCGCCTGGAGGTCCAGGCGCGTGCCGTTGTAGCCCCGCTCCTGCGTCGGCGTCTGCCCCGGCGCGGCGACGCGCACATCGGCCGTGCGCGTCAGCACCGGCTGCACGCCCTGCGCGCGCAGGAGCGCCGCCACCCGGAGCGCGAAGTCGAGGTTGGAGTCCTTCTCGACGACGCCGTGCGCGACGGCGCCGGACTCGTCCACCGCGTGGCCGGCGTCGATCACCACGACCGGCACGCGCTGCGGGGCGGGCGGGGGCGTACTCGTGGGGGAGGGTGCCTCGACGGTCGCCGCCGGCAGCGTGGCGCTCGGCGCGGCCGGCGCGGGCGCCGCGGTGGCATCGCACGCCGCGAGCAGCAGCGCGAGGCCGGCGAGGACCGGCGCGAGGGCGCGCGCGGCGCTCGATGAGCGCGTGGGCACGCTAGGTGCCGGGTACCGCCGCGGCGTCGACGGCATCCGCGGCGGCGACGGTGTTGTCTGAGAGCCAGGCGTGGGCGGCGAAGGCCCAGTTCAGGAGCGACGTGCCGTCCCCGGCGCGGTCCGGGGACTGGAGCACCACCACGTACACGCGGTGCCCCTCGCGCGTGACGGAGCCGACGAGGGTCTGCCGCGCGCGGCGCGTGTACCCGGTCTTCACGCCGTCGACGCCGGGAAGCATCCCGTAGAGCGGGTTCAGGTTGCCGAGCTGGTAGGTGGCCTGCGCGCCCGTCACCACCTTGTACCGCGTGTTCGCGATCGTTCGGAAATCCTCGCGGGCCATCGCCGTGCGCGTGAGGACGGCGAGGTCGAACGCGGAGGTGTACGGTCCGCCGCTGTCCAGGCCGTGCGGGTTCGTGTAGAGCGTGTCGGCCATGCCCAGCTCGGCGGCGCGCTGGTTCATCAGCCGCACGAACTCGTCCGTCGACCCGCCGATGTGCTCAGCGATCGCCAGCGCGGCGTCGTTGCCGGAGGGGAGCATGAGCCCGTAGAGCAGGTCCTCCAGCGTGAGCGTCTCGCCCGGCTGCAACCCCATCACCGTGCTGCCACGCATTCGCCGGCTGTCCACCGCCACGTCCACGCGGTCGTCGAGGTGGCCGCGCTCGAGGGCGACGAGGGCGGTCATGATCTTCGTGAGGCTCGCGCCGGGGAAGCGGGCGTGCTGGTCCTTCGCGTGGAGGATCGTGCCGCTCGCCTCGTCCAGCACCACGGCGGCGGCGCCGGCGATGGCGGGCGCCTCCGGCGCGCCGGCGCGGAGGCCGGGGGTCGGCCCCCACGGGACCAGGCGCGCCCGGACGATGACGGCGGGCGCCGGCGCAGGCGCCTCGATCACGGCGGCGGCGGGCTGCGCGGCCACGGCCGCCAACGGCGGCTCGGGCGCCGCGCTCACCGCACACCCGAGCGCGGGGAGCGCGAGCACGCCGGACACGGCGAGGTGGACCGCGATACGGGACAGGCGAGGGAAGCGCGTCATGCGTTGGCCCTGGATGGCGCGGCGGGTGGTCGCGAGTGCTAGCAGTGAACACGAAACCGCGACGGAATGCATCATCCCACTCGCAGTTTCATCGATCCGCCACGCGATGCTCCCCAAAGCGGCGCATTCCGCCGGGCGCGCGGCACCGGCTTGCCGAGGCTAGCGGGCGCGGCCGCCCTCCTCTGCAAGCCCGCCGTCCGCGGCGCCGTCCGCGCCGGGTTCGCGCAGGCTGCGCAGGAACGCCTCGACGTCATCCACGACCGCGGCCGGGTCGACCGCCTCGCCGGCGGCCGGGGGGGCGGCCGTCTCGTCGTGCTGCTGCTCCAGCCCGCGGACGATCTGCTCCAGGTCCGGCTGCGCCGCGAAGGCGTCGACCAGCGCGATGTCGGCCTCGGCGACGCGGCCGTCGATCTGGCGGAGGTCGGTGCGGCTGCCGATCGCGCGGTCGAGCGCGGTCACGAGCGCGCGCACCGTGTACGGGTTCGCCTCACCCACCACGTAGAACGGCGCGATCGCGGTGAGCGAGAAGCCGCCACGGCCGCGCGCGCGCTCCTCGACCGCCAGCGACATCGCAAAGGCGGCGGGGCCCTGGTAGCGCGGAGAGCGCGAGGCGAGCCCGAACTGCTCCGCCGCCAGGTCATCCGCGCCGACCAGGTGCATGGGGATCGGACGCGTGTGCGCGGCACCGCCGGGGTACGCGTTGACGATCACGGTCTGCTCCACGCCCAGCGTCTCCGCGACCGAGGCGAACGCCTCCGCGTAGGAGCGCCAGCGCAGGTGCGGCTCCGCGCCGACGAAGAGCACCACGTCGCGCTCCACGCCCTCGGGCCGGGCGACGGCGAACTTCGCGTCCGGCCAGTCCAGTACGCGCTCGCCGGCTTCGTCCAGGCGGACGCGGGGGCGGAGCGCGGTGAAGTCGAAGTACGGGTCGGGGTCGATCTCGGCGACGGGCTGGGCGTTCCAGTGGTGGGCGAGGTAGGCGACCGCGGCGACCGCCGAGCTGCCGTTGCGCCCATCGAAGGCGGCGATCAGCAGCGGGCGTTCCAACGGCCGGACCTCGCCGATGACACGGACATCCGGGTGCATCTGCTCCTCCTCGAACCGCTAGACGGGGCGTGGGCCCCTCGACGCCGAGGAGTTTAGCACTCTCCCTCGGAGACTGCTAAGTGGCCAGGGCGCCCTCGCGGAGATGATCCGACACCGCCCGGAGATGCTACATTGGGCGGAGCACAGCACACGGGGTGGTCGGGACGTGTCCGTTCCCGGCCTGAGATCAGACCCGCGAACCTGATCCGGGTAATTCCGGCGGAGGGATAGTGCGCGAGCGGGCCATCGGCCCACCCAGCGCCCGACACCAGTTCGATGAGTCCGCACCCTGTTGCCGTGTCCGCATCCGCGGGAGGGTGACATGCGCACAGTCCTGACCGTGGCCGGCTCCGACAGCGGTGCCGGCGCCGGCATCCAGGCCGACCTGAAGGCGATCTCCGCGAACGGCGCCTACGGCCTCTCCATCCTCACCTCCGTGACCGCCCAGAACACGCGCGCCGTCACCGCCGCGCTCGCCCTGCCGGTCGGGATGATCGAGGAGCAGTTCGCGGCGATCTTCGCCGACTTCACCCCCGCCGCCGCGAAGAGCGGGATGCTCGCCGACCGCGAGCGCGTGGAGGCGGTCGCGCTGGCGATGCGCCGCTACGCGCCCCCGCATTATGTCCTTGACCCCGTCATGGTCTCCAAGTCGGGCTTCCCCCTGCTCGAGCGGGACGCCGTCGACGCGCTCCGCGCGCTGCTGCTGCCGCTGGCCGAGGTGGTGACGCCGAACGTCCACGAGGCGCAACTCCTCGCTGAGATGGAGATCCACACGCTCGCGGACGCCCGCATCGCGGCCGCCCGCATCCTGGAGCAGGGGCCGCGCGCGGTGGTGCTAAAAGGCGGGCACCTGGAGGAGCAGCCGGGGACGGACTTGCTCCTGTCCGCGAAGGGCGCGCGCCTCTACGAGGGCGAGTTCATCGAGACCACGGACACGCACGGCACCGGCTGCACGTTCTCGGCCGCGCTGGCGACGCAACTCGCGCACGGACGCGACCTGGAGGACGCGGTGGGACTGGCGAAGGCGTACCTCACCGAAGCGATCCGGCACGCCCCGCACCTGGGCACCGGCGCCGGACCGACCGACCACTTCTTCTACCTGCGCAACGACGACCCGACGCCGTGGCTCACGCGCCTCGGCGTGACGGCGGAGGGGGCCCGACGATGAGCGCCCGCAACCTGGTCATCCCGCGGCTGCAGGTGATCACGGACGAGTCCGTGCAGACAGCGCACAGCCACGCCGCGCTCGCGGAGCTCGCGGCGCGCGGCGGCGCGGACGCGGTACAGTTCCGCGAGAAGCGTCCGTGGACCACGCGCCAGCGCATCGAGGTCGCCCGCGCCTGCCTCGACGCCTGCCGCGCGCACGGCGCGCTGCTGCTGGTGGACGACTTCGCGGACGTCGCGCTCGCCGTCGGCGCGGACGCGATCCACCTCGGCCGGAACGACCTGGACGTCGCGACGGCGCGCCGCATCGTCGGCGAGGGCGTGGTGATCGGCGGCACGGCCAACTCCTACGAAGAGGCCACGCGCGTCTGGGCCACGGATATCGACTACATCGGCGTCGGCCCGATCTACGGGACGCGGTCGAAGGCGAACCCCGCACCGGACATGGGACTGGAGACGCTCGCGCGGATCTGCGCGGACTCGCCCGTCCCCGTGGTGGCGATCGGCAGCATCACCGCGGAGCGCATCCCCGAGGTGATCGCGGCCGGGGCGTACGGCGTGGCCGTGCTCTCCGCCGTGGTCGCCGCGGACGACCCGGTGGAGGCGACGCGGCGCTGCCGCGTGGCACTCGATGCGGCGGTCGCGCTCCGCGACGGGGCGCGCGCATGACCTCCGCGCCCGCGCGCACCGAGGTCGCCGTCGTCGGCGGCGGGATCGTCGGCCTCGCCGTCGCGCATGCGCTTGCGCAACGCGGCCGGCAGGTGACCGTGCTCGAGGGCGCGCGGGTCGGCGAGCGCGCGGCAGCGCACGTGGCGGCGGGCATGCTCGCCCCCTCGTCCGAGGTCGACCTGTCCGACCCGCGGCTCACCGACCTCGCGCTCGCGGCGCACGCGATGTACGGCGCGTGGACGGACGCGCTCACGCGCGAGACGGGGATCGAGACGGGCTACGACGCAACCGGCACGCTGCTGGTCGCGCTGCACGCCGACCACCTTGCGATCCTCCAGCACCTGTACGAGTTCCAGGTGGAGCGCGGACTGCCGGCGGAGCGGCTGAGCGCGCAGGCCGCCCGCGACGCCGAGCCGTACCTCGCGCCCGGGATCGCCGGCGCGCTGCGGATGCCGGACGCGCAGGTGGACCCGCGCCGCCTGCTGCGCGCGCTCCCCGTCGCGCTGGAGCGCCTCGGCGTCGCGCTCGTCGAGGGCACGCGCGTGACCGCGATCGGCCCGAGCGACGACGGCTACGCGATCGAGACGGAGTGCGAGGGCGTCCCCGCCACGCTGCACGCGACGCAGGTGGTGGCGACCGCGGGCGCATGGACGCGGCAGATCGCCTCACCGATCGAGGGCATGCCGGTCGTGCCGGTGCCGATGCGGCCGGTGAAGGGCCAGATCCTGCGACTGCGCGGCGAGCGCCTGATCCGCCACGTCGTCCGCACCCCGGACGTCTACATCGTCCCGCGCGCCGACGGCGAACTGGTGATCGGGGCGTCCATGGAGGACGTGGGCTTCGACGCGCGCGTCCGCGCGGGCGCCGTGCACGACCTGCTGCGCGAGGCACGCCGCGCCGTGCCGGGCATCACGGAGCTGGACCTGGCGGAGTGCAACGTGGGCTTCCGGCCCGCGCTGCGTGACCACCTGCCCGCGATCGGCAGCGTGGACGGCGCGGGCCTCTTCGTGGCGACGGGGCACTTCCGCAACGGCGTGGAACTGGCGCCGATCACCGCGCGCCTGCTCGCCGACCTGATCTGCGACGGCCGGCTGGACGCGCTCCTCGAGCCGTTCTCCCCGCAGCGCTTCGCGTCCCCTGCGCGGGCGGAGGCGTCGCGATGAGCCCCGTGCACGCGCGCGTGAACGGCGAGGCGCGCTCGCTGCCGCCGGGGACGACGATCGCGGACCTCGTGCCGACGGAATGGACGCGCGGCGTGGCGGTGGCTCGCAACGACGAGATCGTGCCGCGCGCGGACTGGCCCGCGACGCCGGTGGCGGAGGGCGACGCGATCGAGATCGTGCGCCCGGTGCAGGGGGGATAGGAGCATCCGATGACGAACCTGGACCCGCGCGCGCCCCTGCCCGGCGAGGAGCCGTGGGAGCTCGCGGGGCTCACGCTGACCTCGCGGCTGCTGCTGGGCACATCGCGCTACCCGAGCACGCAGGTGCTCCTCGACGCGCTGGACGCGTCGGGCACGCAGTTCGTCACGGTGGCGCTGCGCCGCGTCGACCCGAACGCCGCCGAGGATGGCGAGAGCCTGTACGACCTGCTGACGGAGCGCGGGCTGCACCTGCTGCCGAACACCGCGGGCTGCTTCACCGCGAAGGAGGCCGTGCTCACCGCGGAGCTGGGCCGCGAGGCGCTGGGCACCTCGCGCGTGAAGCTCGAGGTGATCGCGGACGAGGAGACGCTGCTCCCGGACGTGGAGGAGCTGCTGATCGCGGCGCGGGAGCTGGTGGCGCGAGGCTTCCAGGTGCTCCCCTACACCACGGACGACCCGATCATCGCGCGGCGGCTGGAGGAGATCGGATGCGTGGCGGTGATGCCGCTGGGCGCGCCGATCGGCTCCGGCCTCGGTATCCGCAACCCGCACAACATCCAGATGATCAAGGAGCGTGCGGGCGTGCCCGTCATCGTGGACGCCGGCGTCGGCACCGCCTCGGACGCGGCGGTCGCATTCGAGCTGGGCGTGGACGCGGTGCTGATGAACACGGCCGTCGCGCAGGCGCGGCAGCCCGTGCGCATGGCACGCGCGATGCGCGCGGCGGCGATCGCGGGGCGCGAGGCGTACCTGGCGGGCCGCATGCCGCGCCGCTTCTGGGGCGAGGCCTCCTCGCCGATGGCGGGGCGCGTCAGCGCCGCGCAGCAGGCCGCGTGGCCGTAGCCCTATGGCGAACCCCGTACCGCACTCCCCGTTCCCCGCACGCCTGCTGGTGGTCGCCGACCTCGACTACGTCGGGGACGAGGCACGCTGGCTCGCGCTGATCGGCGAGGTCGCCGCCGCGGCGGCCGGACGCCCCGTGGCGATCCAGGTGCGCGCGAAGCACGCCGAGGGGCCCGAGGCGAGCGCGCTGGCCGCCCGCGCGCGGGCGGCCGTGCCGGACAACGTGCCGGCGCTCCTCAACGGCTCGATCGCGGTGGCGGAACGCCTCGGCTACGCGGGGGTGCACTGGCCGGAGGCGGACGTGCCACGGGCGCGTCCTCCGCACCCGATCGCGTTCCGCAGCGCCGCCGCCCACTCGGTCGAGGCGGTGCGGCGCGCCGAGGCGGCCGGCGCGGACGTGGTGGTGTTCGGCGCGGTGTGGACGCCCGGCTCGCATCCCGGGGACGGGGCGGGCGCGGAGGCGCTCCGCGCCGCGGTCGCTGCAACCGCGCTCCCGGTGTTCGCGATCGGCGGGGTCACGCCCGAACGCGCGGGTGAGTGCCTGCGCGCCGGAGCGGCGGGTGTCGCGGTGGTATCCGGCATCCTCGGCGCGTCCGACGTGCGCGCCGCCATCGACGAGTATCTCGCGGCAATCGAGGCCGCAACGGAGGGGACCGCAGCATGAGCATGGACGACGGAGCGAGAAGCAGCGGACGCCGGCACTGGTCCAGGCGGTCGGCGATCGCGCTGAGCCTCGGCGGGCTGGGGGCGGCGGGGCTCGCGGCGATCGGCTGCACACCGCGTCCGCAGGGCGCCGCGGCGCGCCTCGAGCGCGTGCGCCTCGCGCTGGACTGGACGCCGAACACGAACCACACGGGCTTCTTCGTGGCCGACCGCATGGGCTGGTACCGCGAGGCGGGGCTGCAGCTGGAGGTGCTGCCGTACAGCGGCACGGCGGCGGAGACGCTGCTGGGCGCGGGCCAGGCCGACTTCGGCATCGCGTTCCAGGACTCGCTGGTGTTCGCGCGCGCCTCGGGCCTGCCGGTCGTGTCGACGATGGCGATCCTCCAGCACATCGCGACGGCGATCGCGGTGAAGGCGGACCGCACCGACATCCGGACGCCGAAGGACCTGGACGGGAAGACCTACGCCGGCTTCGGCCTGCCGTACGAGGTACCAACGCTGGAGTACGTCATCCGGCACGCCGGCGGCGCCGGCAAGTTCGAGGTGGTGACGCTGAAGACGGCGGCGTACGAGGCGCTCTACGCCGGCTCCGCCGACTTCACGGTGCCCTTCGTCACGTGGGAGGGCATCGAGGCGGACCTGCACGGGCAACAGCTCCGCACCTTCGCGTACACCGACTACGGCTTCCCGGACTTCTACCAGGTGGTGCTCGCGGGCAACGAGGAGTGGGTCGCGAAGCACCGCGATCTCGCTCAGCGCTTCATCCGCGCGACGGTGCGCGGGTTCGAGCTCGCCGCCAAGCAGCCGCAGGAGGGCGCGAAGCACCTGATCGAGGCGAACAAGGACGCCTTCACCGCGCCGGAACTGGTGGAGCGCAGCGCGAAGATGCTCGCCGAGGGCTACTACCTCGACCGGGAGGGGAAGTTCGGGCGGCAGACGCTGGAGCAGTGGACCGGCTACTCGCGCTTCCTGTTCGAGACGAAGACGCTGGCGGACGCGCAGGGGAAGCCGCTGGCGAAGGAACCGGACTGGGCCACCTACTTCACGAACGACCTGCTGTAGCGGACGCCGGGGCGACGCACCGATGACCCGCTCCTCGATCACGCGCGTGCTGCCGGCGCTGCTGCTGGCGGCGGCGGTGCTGCTCGCCTGGGAGGCGTACGTGCGCGTGGCAGACGTGCGCCCGCAGGTGCTCCCGGCGCCCTCGAGGGTGATCGAGCAGGGCTGGGCGTTCCGCGCGCTGATCTGGTCGCACGTCGTCCCCACGCTGGGCGAGACGGCGGTCGGGTTCTCGCTCGCGATCGTCACGGGGACGGCGGCGGCGGTCGCGATCGACTTCTCCTCGGCGGTGCGGCGCGCGCTCTACCCCGCGCTCGTGGCGTCGCAGGCGATCCCGATCGTCGCGGTCGCGCCGCTGCTCGTGCTGTGGTTCGGCTTCGGGATCGTGCCGAAGGCGCTGGTGGTCGCGCTGGTGACGTTCTTCCCGATCACCGTGGGCTGGGTGGACGGCTTCGCCGCCACCGAGCGCGCCGCGTCCAACCTCCTGCGCTCCATGGGCGCGTCGAGGTGGCAGGTGTTCCGGATGGTGCGCGTGCCGGGCGCGCTGCCCTCGTTCTTCTCGGGGCTACGCATCGCGATCACGTACGCGGTGGTCGGGGCGATCTTCGCGGAGTACGTTGGCGCAAAGCGCGGGCTGGGCATCTTCATGCAACTCCAGCAGAACGCCTTCCGCACGGACCTGGTGATGGCGGCGGTCGTCGTGACCGCGGCGATCAGCGTGTCGCTGTTCCTCGCAACGTACGCGGTGGAGCGCGCGGCGATCCCGTGGCACGCCGCCGCACGCAACGCCCGCAGCGCCCGCACCGGTCGCGCCGAGACGCCCGCGGGGTCGCGTCGATGAGCGCGCATCACCTCGTCGTGTCGGGGATCGAGAAGCGCTTCATCGAGGACGGCCGCACCGTCGACGTGCTCCGCGACATCTCGATCGAGGCGCGCGCGGGGGAGTTCGTGTCCGTGATCGGCCCCAGCGGCTGCGGCAAGAGCACCCTCTTCAACATCATCGCCGGGCTGGAGGACACCGACGCGGGCGAGGTGCGCGTGGACGGCACGCGCGCGAACGGCCACGTGGAGGCGTTCGCCTACATGCCGCAGCAGGACCTGCTGTTCCCGTGGCGTCGCATCCTCGACAACACCACGCTCGGCCTCGAGATCGCGGGCGTGCCGCGCGAGGAGGCCCGACGGCGCGCCGGGGCGCTGTTCCCGCGCTTCGGCCTCGACGGGTTCGAGCGCGCGTACCCGCACACGCTCTCCGGCGGGATGCGCCAGCGCGCCGCGCTGCTGCGGACCGTCGTGCAGGAACGGCCGATCCTGCTGCTGGACGAGCCGCTGGGTGCCCTCGACGCGCTGACGCGCATGGAGATGCAGGAATGGCTCGCGCGGATGTCGACGGAGTTCGGCTGGACCGTGCTCCTGGTCACGCACGACGTGCGCGAGGCGGTGCTGCTGTCCGACCGCGTGGTGGTGCTCACGCCGCGCCCCGCCTCGGTCGCCGCGACGGTGGAGGTGCCCCTGCCTCGGCCGCGCCGCGTGGACGACTTCAGCGCCCCGGCGTTCATCGCCGTCGAGGCTGCGGTGATGCAGGCGCTCCGCGCCGGCCGCTCGGCCGAGGCGCCCGCGTAGTCCGCGCCGGAGAGCCGCGCGGGTGGACGAGACGCAGCGCGCCCGGTACCGTTTTGGAGAGCCCGGGCGGGGTGGACTGATGGAGGCGTTGTCATCCGGATGACTACGCGCATGTCCCCGCTGCCCGCCCCCCCGCTGCCCCGGCTCCGCCGCGGCCGCCTCACCACCACCCTCGTGACGCTCGTCGCCGGTGCGGCGCTCACGCTGCTCGTCGCCTGCAGCGGCGACGCGTCGGCGACCGAGGTGCGCGCGAACGGCAACCCGATCGCCCCCGCTGAGGCCCCCGGCATCGCGACGGCCGTCACGGCGGCGGCGCCCGGCGCGAAGACCACGTACCTCGTCCCACCGCCCTCGGCGCCCGCGCCGCAGCAGCCGGTGCCGGTGTCCGCGCCGCCGATCACGGCGCGCGCCGCGATCGTCGTGGACGACGCGAGCGGCGCGGTGCTGTACGAGATGAACGGCCGCACCCGGGTCCAGCCCGCGAGCCTCACGAAGATCGCCACCGCCGCCCTCGCCATCGACCGCGGCAAGCTCGACGAGTGGGTGACGATCGACTTCAACTACGACCAGCCGGGGCTGGACGATGCGAGCGTGATGGGGCTGAAGGAGGGCGACCGCTTCCAGCTGCGGCACCTGATCTACGGGATGCTGCTGCCCTCCGGCGCGGACGCCTCGATCGCCATCGGCCGGGCGGTGTCCGGCTCGGACGCGGCGTTCGTCCGCGACCTCAACGCGTTCATGGAGAGCCTGGGACTGTTCGACACGCACTTCATCGACCCGCACGGCCTCGGCGGGCCCACGCACCTCTCCACCGCCTACGACATCGCCATGCTCTCGCGTTACGCGATGCGCCAGCCGCTGTTCGCCGACGCCGCGAAGACCGAGGTGTACCTGGCGGGCGGCTCGCGCACGCTGAAGGTGTTCAACACGAACCCGTGGGAGTTCACGTACGAGGGCGGCGACGGCGTGAAGAGTGGCTTCACGGAGGAGGCCGGCCCCACGCTGTCCGCCTCGGCGACGCGCAACGGGCACCGCGTGTTCGTGGTGGTGATGGACGCGAACCTGCGCAACCAGGACACGACCGCGCTCATGGACTGGGCGTTCAACACCTTCTGCTGGGGTGACGGCGCGCTGGGCTGCGTCCCGGCGGGCGGGCCCGCCGGCAGCGCGGCCAGCCCTGCCGAGGGCCGCTAGGCGGTCACGCGCTCCGGGCGTCCGGGTCCCCCTGCAGGGCGCGCACGAAGGCCTCCCAATCGCGGACGGTGAAGACGAGCTCGTTGTCCTCGGGCGCCGTGCCGTGCCGGGTCTCGATACCCGTCGGACCGCCGTCACTGACGTAGCGGAAGAGCGCCTCGCAGACGTTCAGATGGTTGCGGCGGGCAAGCGATGCTCGGCGCGACTCGGTCATGACGCACCTCCCAGTTCGGGTGCCGGCTCGCGGCGTCAGGGGCCAGCGTCGGAGCGAGATACCCCGAAAATTACGATCGGCAGCAGCGTGTTTCCCGTCCGCTCGCATACCTTCGCCCCGCGGACGTGCGAGGGGGGCATCGCACGCGCGTCTTGAATCCGATCAGACCGCGAGCACCATGCCGCCGAGGGCCGCGACGACCACGACGAGCGACGGCGGCACGCGCCAGACCGCGAGCATCCCGAAGCAGACGACCGCCAGCGCGAAGTCGCGCGGCCCGAGGATCGCGCTCGTCCAGACCGGGGTGTAGAGCGCTGCGAGCAGGATGCCGACCACCGCCGCACCCATGCCTCGAAGCGTCGACTGGAACGCGCCCACGGTGCGCAGGCGGCCCCAGAACGGCAGGGTGCCCCACACGAGCAGGAACGAGGGCACGTAGATCGCGACCAGCGCCACCGTGGCGCCCAGCCAGCCGGTGGGCGCGGGCGTCTGCGCGGCGCCGAGGAACGCCGCGAACGTGAAGAGCGGCCCGGGGACCGCCTGCGCCGCGCCGAACCCCGCGATGAAGCCGTCCGCCGTCACCCAGCCGGGCGGGACGACCTCCGACTGGAGCAGCGGCAGCACCACGTGCCCCCCGCCGAAGACGAGTGAGCCGACGCGGTAGTACACGTCCGCCATCGCGACCGCCTGCGAGGGGAACGCCGCGCGCGCCACGGGGAGGAGCACCAGGAGCGCGAAGAACGCGACGAGCAGCGCCCCCGCGACCGTCCGCCCGCGCGCCGGGGTCGCGCGATGCGCCACGCCCTCCACACCGCCGGGGACGCCGAGCAGCCGCCACCCCGCGAGTCCGCCGAGGACGATCACCGCGACCTGCACGAGGGCGGACGGGACGGCGAGGACGACCGTGGCCGCGCCTATCGCGATCGCCGCGCGCACGCGGCCGGCGGCGAGGCCGGGCGCCATGCCCCACAGCGCGTTGGCGACCACCGCGACCGCGGCGACCTTCAGGCCGTGCAGCCAGCCCGCGTCGGCCACCTCGAACGTCGCGAGGCCGTAGGCGAAGAGCACCATCGCGATCGCGGACGGGAGGGTGAACCCGATCCACGCGAGGAGCCCGCCGAGCCACCCGGCGCGCAGCGTGCCGATCGCGATGCCGACCTGGCTGCTCGCGGGGCCGGGCAGGAACTGGCACAGCGCCACCAGGTCCGCATACGCCGCGTCGTCCAGCCAGCGACGGCGGCGCACGTACTCTTCGCGGAAGTAGCCGAGGTGCGCGACGGGGCCGCCGAACGAGGTGAGCCCGAGCCGCAGCGCGACCCACAGCACCTCGATCGCCGGGCCGCGCGAGGGAGCCTGCGCGGGCGAGTCGGAGTCGATCACGGCCACGGGTGCTCCCCCGACGACGGTGCGCTAGTAGTCGATGCCGGGCTGCGCCTTCACGCCGGTGTGGTAGACGTGCTTCACCTCGCGCATCTCGGTCACGGTGTCGGCGAACTCGATCAGCGCGGGATCGGCATCGCGGCCGGTCATGATGATGTCCACGTTCGCCGGTCGGTCGCGCAACGTCTCGATCACGTCCTCCACGGCGAGCCAACCATAGGTGATCGGGTAGGTGATCTCATCAAGGACGATCAGGTCGTACTCCGCGGAGTTGATCCGCGCGCGCGCGATCTCCCACGCCTCCTGCGCCAGCGCGATGTCGTGCTCGATGTTCTCGGAGAGCCAGGTGAAGCCGTCACCGAGCGACAGCATCTCGATGCCCATGCGCTCGGCGGCGTAGGTCTCGCCGTAGTGCGAGCCTTTGCTCTTGATGAACTGGAGCCAGCAGATCTTCCAGCCGCGCCCCCACGCGCGCATGGTCACGCCCAGCGCGGCGCTGGTCTTGCCCTTGCCGTGGCCCGTGTTCAGCAGGACCAGCGGGTGCTTCTTCGGGAACAGGCCCACCCAGCGCCCCACGCGCTGCTCCACCGGGCCGTGCTTCCGCAGTTCCTCGTCCTCGGCGCCGTCATCGAACTTCTCGTCGACTGTCATCGGATGCCTCTCCAGTGCGTGCCGTCGAGGATAGGGCACGCGCGCGAGCGACCGGGCTACAGCCAGGCGACCTGATCGAGGTCCACCCGGAGCGCCACGCGGCCCCCGGGCGCGAGGCCGAGCGCGCGGATGCGCGGCACCGGCAGCTCCGCGGCGACCGTGGGCGCCGCGCCGCCCTGCCCGCCGCCGAGCCCTACGTCGACCAGGATGCGCCCCTGCCCGAGCGCGCCCTGCACGGCCGTGACCGTCCCGGTCAGCGCCGCCCCCTCGACCGCGGACGGGAGCACCTCGACCGCGCGCGGCGGCACCAGCGCCCACATCGACGCCGGCGTCGCGCCGGACGCGGGCGGCCGCAGCAGCGCCGCCGGCACGACGGAGTAGCCGAGGAAGCGCGCGACCTCCAGCGAGGCGGGCCGCGCGAACAGCTCCTCCACTGCGCCGAGCTGCGCGGGCGCGCCGTCCACCAGCACCAGCGCGCGCTGCGCCAGCAGTTCTGCCTCGCTGTGGTCGTGCGTGACGATCAGCGCGGCCGTGCCCTCGCTCGCGAGGAGCGACCGCACCTCGCCCACGAGTTCCGCGCGGGTCGCGGTGTCCACGCTGGCGAAGGGCTCGTCCAGGAACAGCAGCCGCGGGCGCACGGCGAACGCGCGGGCCAGGCTCACGCGCTGTGCCTCGCCGCCCGAGAGCGTGTGCGGCCGGGCGCCCGACCGGTCGGCGACGCCGAGGCGCTCCAGCCAGTGCATCGCGCGGGCGCGGCGCTCGCCGCGCGGCACGCCGTGCAAGCCCAGGGCGACCTCCACGTTCTCGCGCGCGGACATGTCCAGCAGCGCGGCGTCCTGGAACACGGTCGCGGTCTCCCGTCGCAGCGCGGTGCGGCCCGCCTCGGCGGGGCTGCGGCCGAGGATGCGCACCTCGCCCGCGGTGGGCTCCAGCAGCAGCGCGGCGGTGAGCAGCAGCGTGGACTTCCCGGCGCCGTTCGGCCCGAGGACGGCGAGCGTCTCGCCCGGGGCGACGGAGAGCGCGTCCAGGCGCAGCACCTCGCGCGTGCCGCGACGCACGCGGATCCCGCGCAGGTCCAGCGCGGACGCTGCGGACGGCACGCCGCTCATCGGCGCTGCTGCCGCTGCTGGGCGATGGAGAGCGCGACGGCGATCACGACGACGAGCGCGAGCAGGATCATGCCGAGCGCGAGCGCGGTGCCGAAGCGGCCTCGGCTGACCTCCAGCACGGCCGCGGTCGTGAGGACGCGCGTGTCGCCGGCGAGGTTGCCGCCCACCATCATCGAGGCGCCGACCTCGGAGACCACGGAGCCGAAGCCCGCCATCACGGCGACCAGCAGCGGCAGGCGCGCCTCGCGCGCGACCAGCCAGAGGTACTGGGGCGTCGCGGCGCCCATCGCCCGAATCTGCAGGTGGAGGGTCGGCGGGAGCGCCATCACCGCGCCCGCGCTCACCGCCGCGATCAGCGGCATCGCGATGACGAACTGCGCAACGACCATCGCCGCCGGGGTGTAGATCAGCCCCAGGCTGCCCAGCGGCCCCGAGCGCCACAGCAGCATGCTCACCACGAGGCCGGCGACGACGGGCGGCATGCCCATCCCCGC
>JBFWQJ010000037.1:0-15451 GCA_050249515.1 Dehalococcoidia bacterium
GGCGATGCCAGTAGGAAGCGGCGCGTCTGTTCCGCTGGGGTGTGGGGGCGCAGCCCCCACGTCTCCTCTGTTCTCCCCCTCCCGCGAAGGGAGGGGGCCGGGGGGCGGGCCGCCCCGCGCGGTCAGCACAGCCGCGCTCATCGTGCCGCCACCGGGAACGACAGCGGTTCGTCCGCGCGCGCGGCGATGTCGGTGCGGTAATGCGCGCCCTCGAAGTGGATGCGCGCCACGTTGTCGTAGGCGCGCTCGCGCGCCTCTGCGACCGTTGCGCCGCTCGCCACCACGCAGAGCACGCGCCCGCCCGCGGTCACGAGGCGTCCCGCGGCGTCGCGTGCCGCCCCGGCGATGAACACCTGTACGTCCTCATCGACGGCTTCGATGCCCTCGATCGGCGCCCCCTTCGGGTAGTCGGCGGGGTAGCCGGGCGACACCATCATCACGCCCACGGTCGCCTCGTCCGACCACTCCACGGGGACGTCCGCGAGCCGCCCGTGCGCGACCGCGTCGAAGATGTCGAGGAGGTCGGAGCGCAGCCGAGGCAGCAGCACCTCCGTCTCCGGGTCGCCGAAGCGGCTGTTGAACTCCACGACGCGCGGCCCGGACGGGGTCAGCATCATCCCGGGGTAGATGATCCCCCGGTAAGGCGTGCCCGCCTCCGCCATCGCGTGGACCGTGCGCTCCGTGACGTCGCGGCGGATCGCCTCGGCCAGGTGGTCCGGGAGCCATCGGGGGGGCGAGTACACGCCCATGCCGCCGGTGTTCGGGCCGCGGTCGCCGTCAAAGACCGGCTTGTGGTCGCAGGAGAACGGCATGTGCCGCACGGTCACGCCGTCCGTGAACGCGTGCGCCGAGGTCTCCCGGCCGAACATGCGCTCCTCGATCACCACGCGCGCGCCCGCCGCGCCGAAGGCGCGGTCGCGCATCGCGGCGTCGATTGCCGCCTCGGCCTGGCTCGCGTCATCGCAGACGGTCACGCCCTTGCCCGCGGCGAGGCCGTCCGCCTTCACCACGACCTGGTGCCCGGCGTCGCGGACGTACGCCTTCGCGCGGTCGGCGACCTCGAACGTCGCGGACGAGGAGGTGGCGATGCCCGCCCGCTGCATCAGCGCCTTCGCGAACGCCTTCGAGGCCTCGAGCTGCGCTGCGGCCGCGCTCGGCCCGAACGCGGGGATCCCGGCCGCCTCGAGTCGGTCGACGAGCCCCGCCGCGAGCGGGTCCTCCGGGCCGACGACGACGAGGTCCGCGCGGATGCGCTGCGCCAGCGCCACCAGGCCGTCGAGGTCGCTCGCGGGCACCTCGACGTTCTCGCCGAAGTCAGCGGTGCCGGGGTTGCCGGGGGCGATCCACAACTTCGACAGCCGCGGCGACTGCGCCAGCTTCCACGCGATCGCGTGCTCGCGCCCGCCGCTGCCGATCAGGAGGACGTTCATTCGTCGTCGCCTCCCAGCGCGCGGGCGAGGTCGTGAATGGCCTGGTCGCGCTGCTTGCGGGCGCGGTCCACCTGCTCGCGCAGCTTCGCCAGCTCCGCGTTCTGCGCACTGGTCCACGCGTTCTGCTCGGCGGCGTAGTCGAACACACGCCGCTCGGCGCGCACCAGGCGGTCCGTGGCGGTCTTCAGCGCGTCGCGGGACTCGCTCAGGCTCGGCATCGCGCCGTCCCTACTCCCACTCGATCGTGCCGGGGGGCTTCGAGGTGATGTCGTAGACGACGCGGTTCACCTCGCGCACCTCGTTGGTGATGCGCGTGGAGACCGCGGCGAGGAGGTCGTACGGGAGGCGCGCCCAGTCCGCGGTCATCGCGTCCTCGGCCGCGACGCAGCGCAGCGCGATCGTGTGGCCGTAGGTGCGGAAGTCGCCCTGCACGCCCACGGACTTCGTGTCCGTGAGGACGGCGAACGACTGCCACATGTCGTAGTAGACGTCCGCCTTCTTGATCTCGTCCATCAGGATCCAGTCCGCGCGGCGCAGGATGTCGAGCTTCGTCTCCGTCACCTCGCCGATGATGCGGATCGCAAGACCGGGGCCGGGGAACGGCTGGCGGTAGACCATCTCGTCCGGCAGGCCCAGCTCCTTGCCGACGCGGCGCACCTCGTCCTTGAACAGATTGCGCATCGGCTCGATGAGCGTGAGGCGCATGTCCTTCGGCAGCCCGCCCACGTTGTGGTGCGTCTTGATCTTCGCCGCCGCGGAGTTGCCCGTGCTCGCCGACTCAATGACGTCCGGGTACGTGGTGCCCTGCACGAGGAAGTCCACGCGACCGAGGGCCTTCGTCTCGTCCTCGAACAGGTGGATGAACGTCTCGCCGATGCGCTTGCGCTTCGTCTCCGGGTCGGTGACCTCCGCGAGCTCGGCGAGGAAGCGCTCCGTGGCGTCCACGTGCTTCAGCTTGATCTTCATGTGCCGGCCGAAGGTCGCGACCACGCGCTCCGCCTCGCCGAGGCGGAGCAGGCCGTTGTCGACGAAGATGCAGGTGAGCTGATCGCCGATCGCGGCGTGCACCAGGCTGGCCGCGACGGCGGAGTCCACGCCGCCGGAGAGCGCGCAGATGACCTGCCCGTCGCCCACCGCCTCGCGGATCGCCTTCACCGACTCCTCGACGAAGTTGCCCGCGGTCCAGTCACCGGCGCAGCCGGCCACCTCGAACAGGAAGTTGCGGATCAGCTGGTCGCCCTGCGGGGTGTGCACCACCTCCGGGTGGAACTGGATGCCGTAGTACTTCGAGCCGTCCGTCATGATCGCGACGGGCGAGTTGTCGGACTGCGCGATACCGCGGAAGCCCTGCGGCAGTTGCGTCACCTTGTCGCCGTGCGAGGCCCACACCGTCAGCGACGCCGGCAGGCCCTTCAGCAGCGGGTTCCCCGCCTCCGAGAGGCTGAGGATCGCGTGCCCGTACTCGCGCTCGCCCGAGGGGTCCACGCGACCGCCGAGGGTGTGCGCGAGCAGCTGCATCCCGTAGCAGATGCCGAGGACGGGCAGCCCGGAGTTAATGACATAAGATGGGAGCGTCGGTGCGCCGTCCTCGTACACGGAGGAGGGACCACCGGAGAGGACGAAGGCCTTCACCTTCAGGTGGTTGAGCTTCTCGACCGGGGCGTCCCACGGGATCAGCTCGGAGTAGACGCTCGCCTCGCGGATGCGCCGCGCGATGAGCATGGAGAACTGCGAGCCATAGTCGAGGACGACGACGGCCTCGGGCGCGTTCGGGGCGGGGGTGAGGACCTGCCCGGGCTCCCGGGCCTCGGCGATCTCGAGGTACGTCGCGACCTCGCTGTCGCCGGAAGTGCGAATCCGATCCGCCGGAGCGGAGGCGTCGGTCGTGTCGACCATGGTGCCGCCTGAACGTGGGGGAGAGCCGCTAGAAGCGAAGGATATCCACGGCTATCGTGCGGGTCAACGCGAAGCAACGCCCGCTCCGCCGTCGAAGAACGGACCGCGCCATGCCCATCCTCCCCCCTGACCGGATCGCCGAGGTGGTGGACGCGCTGTTCGCCGGGCGGGTGGTCGCGTTCCCGACCGACACCGTGTACGGCCTCGCGGCGCTCGCCACGAGCAGCGCGGCAGTCGGGGCGCTGATCGATCTGAAGGGGCGAGAGCAGCAGCAGCCGATCGCCGTGCTGGTCGACAGCGTCGAGGCGGTCGCGCCGTACCTCGAGGCGCCCTCCGCGCTCGCGACGGTCGCGCGGTTCTGGCCGGGCGCGCTCACCGCGGTGGTGCTCGCGCGCCCGGGCGGCCTCGTGCCCCCCGTGGTGACCGAGGCGGCCACGATCGGCGTGCGCATGCCGGACGACGACCTGGCTCGCGGTGTGATCCGCGCGTGCGGCGGCGTCCTCGCCGTCACGAGCGCGAACCGCCACGGCGAGCCCGCGGCGACCAGCGCCGAGGAGTGCGCCGCCGCCTTCGGCGACGCGCTCGTCGTTCTCGACGGCGGCCCGCGGAACAGCACGGCACCCTCGACGGTCGTTGACCTGACCGGCCCGCGCCCGCGCATCCTGCGCGCCGGCCCGATCAGCGCCGCCGACCTGGGGGCCGAGGAGTAGAGCGGATGCCGCGCCCCGCCTGATCCAGCGGCCACTTCGCGATACGAAGTCGTCCCCAGCACCACTCCTCCGACCACCGGGAGCACCAGCGGATGCGCGTCGCCATCGGTTCCGACCACGCCGGGTTCGAGCTGAAGAGCCTGCTGCGTGATGAACTCATCGCCCTCGGCGACGAGGTGAAGGACTTCGGTACGGACTCCACCGAGTCGTGCGACTACCCGGACATCGCCATCCCGCTGGCGACCGAGGTCAGCGCGGGGGGCTTCGACTTCGGCATCCTGATCTGCTCCAACGGCGTGGGGCCCTCCGTCACCGCGAACAAGGTGCACGGGGTGCGCGCGGCGGTCTGCCACGACGTCTTCTCCGCGAAGCGCGCCCGCGAGCACACCAACATCAACGTGCTCTGCCTGGGCGCGTGGGCGATCGGCCGCGGCCACGCCTCCGAGATCGTGCGCGCCTTCCGCACCGCCTCCTTCGACGGCGGCGAGCGCAACGTGCGCCGGTTGGGCAAGGTGCAGGCGCTGGACGACGCCGTGCGTCGCGCCGCCGAGTAGGGCGGGCCCCTCGATGAACCTCGCGGGGCGAGCCCGGCAGACGCTGGGGCTGGCGCGTGGCCTTGGCCGCTCCGCCGTCGCCGCCGCGACCCGCCGCGCGCTGCCGCAGGTGGACGGCGTGCTGCGCGTCGCCGGCCCCTCCGCGCCGATCGATGTCATCCGCGACCGCCACGGCGTGCCGCACGTCTTCGCGCAGACGGATGCGGACGCGCTCTTCGGCCAGGGCCTGGTGCACGCCCAGGACCGGCTGTTCCAGATGGACCTGCTCCGCCGCGTCGCGGCCGGCCGCCTCGCGGCCGTCGCCGGGGCGCGCGCGCTGGCGAGCGACCGCTTCATGGTGCGGCTGGGGCTGGACGAGGCCGCAGCCCGCGACCTCGCGCTCGCCTCGCCGGAGCGGCGCGCGCTCCTCGACGCCTACGCGCGTGGCGTGAACGAGGGCATCCGCACGCTGCCGGCGCTCCCGCCGGAGTACGAGGTCTTCGGGGGCGGGGTGCAGCCGTGGCGGCCGGAGGACTCGCTGCTGGTCGGGCGGCTGATCCTCTTTGGCTTCGCGGGGAACTGGGACACGGAGCTCCTGCGCGAGCGGCTGATCCGCTCGCTGGGCGTGGAGCGCGCCGCCGCGATCGAGCCGGTGCACCCCCGCGGCGGCACCACCACCACCGGCCGCCCGCACGCACTTGCCGCGGAGCGCATGCTGGAGGCGTTCCGTGCCGCGGTCGCCGCCGGGCTGCCGTCCGGCGCCGCCTCGAACGCGTGGGCCGTCACCGGCCGCCACACGACGACGCAGGCGCCGCTCCTCGCGTCCGACCCGCATCTGCAGCCGAGGCTGCCCGGCCTGCTGCACGTCACGCACATCGACGGCGACCGGCTGAAGGCGGCGGGCGCCGACTTCGCCGGCGTCCCCGGGATCGCCATGGGCCACAACGAGCACGTGGCCTGGGGCATCACCGCCGGCATGGCGGACGTCTCCGACTGCTTCGTGGAGGAGTTCGACCCGGCCGAGCCGCTCCGCTATCGCACGCCCGACGGGTGGGCGACCGCCGAGGAGCGCATCGAGCGCATCCTCGTGCGCGACGCGGAGCCGGTGGAGGAGCGCGTGCGGATCACGCGCCACGGCCCGGTGGTCGGCCCGGCGATGGCCGGCGAGGCGCACGCGATCGCGCTCCGGTCGACGGCGCTGGAGGCCGGTGACCTCGTCGGCCCGTTCCTGGCGATGGCGCAGGCGCGCGACCTGGACGAGTTCGAGACGGCGATCGAGGGCTGGCCGGGGACGACGTTCAACTTCGTCTTCGCGGACGTGCAGAACCGCGTCGGCTACCGCATGGTCGGCCGCGTCCCGCGGCGCGCCGTGGGCGAAGGCCTGCTGCCCGTGGCGGGCGCCGCCTCCGACGGCCCGTCCGAGGCGATGGCGCCGGCGGAGATGCCGCGGCTGGTCGACCCGCCCTCGGGCGTCGTCGTGAGCGCCAACCAGGCGCCGGGCGGGGAGGCGGAGCTGGGCGAGGAGTGGTGCGAGCCGCGGCGCGCGGAGCGCATCGTCGGCCTGCTCGCCTCGCGCGAGAAGCACCACGTCGCCTCGTTCCAGGCGATCCAGGTCGACCGCTACTCCGCGCACCTCGTGCGGCTGCGTGACCTGCTGCTCGCGCGGGGCGCGGTTGCGGAACCCGAGGGCCCGATCCTCGAGCGGTGGGATGGGCGGCTGGAGCCGGAGAGCGCCGGCGCCGCCATCGCGGGTGTCGCCTACGAGGCGCTGGCGCGGTCGCTGGCGCAGCGCGTCGCGGGCGTCGAGGCATCGCTCGTCCTCGGGGCCGGCGTCCCCGGCGCCACCGGAGCGTCTTCGTACATCTACCGGATGCAGGGGCAGATCGTGCAGGCCGCGGAGCGCGCGCAGGAGCCGTGGTTCGACGGCGTCGAGGACCGCGACCGGCAGCTCGCCGGCGCCGCCGCGCGGGCGGTGGAGGTGCTGCGGGAGCGCCTGGGCCCCGACCCCCGCCGCTGGCGCTGGGGCGCGATGCTGGAGTACCGCCCGGCGCACCCGCTGGCGGGCGTGCCCGGCGTCGGCCGCGTCTTCGGTGCCGGTCCGTACCCCTTCGGCGGCGACGTGAACACCGTGCAGCAGGCCGCTTACACGCTGCACGATGCGCGCGCGGGCGCGAAGGAGGCGGCGATCATGCCCGCCTACCGACAGGTGCTGGACCTGGCGGACTGGGATCGCTCCACGTTCATCCTGCCCACCGGCAACTCCGGGATCCCGGGCCACCCGAGGTACACGGACTGCGTGGCCGACTACCTGGCGGGGCGGCAGCGCCCGCTGCTGTTCACCCCTGCCGCGGTCGCGCAGGCGGCGGAGGCGCGACTCTCGCTCGTCCCGGCGGAGGCGGCACCGTGAGCACCTCGTTCCTGAGCAGCCTGGAGGAGCTGGGGGCGCGCTACCGCCCGCTGGTGCAGCAGGAGATGCGCGCCGTCATCGGCGAGGCGCCCGAGGGGCTGTACGCGTGGATGCGCTACCACCTCGGCTGGGAGGACCGCGCGGGGCGTCCGGTGACGGCGTCCCCGGGCAAGATGCTGCGTCCGCTCGCGCTGCTCCTCGCGACAGAGCTCAACGGGGGTCGGGCGGAGGACGCCGTGCCCGCCGCCGCCGCGGTCGAGCTGATCCACAACTTCTCGCTGCTCCACGACGACGTGGAGGACCACAGCGACACGCGGCGCGGGCGGGAGACCGTCTGGACGTTCGCCGGCGTCGCGCACGCGATCAACGCCGGCGACGGCATGTTCACGCTCGCCCACCTCGCGATGCACCGCCTCGGCACCGCCGGGGCGGACCCGGCCCGCGTGCTGGAGGCCTCGCGCGAGCTGCACCAGGCCTGCCTGCGGCTCGTGGAGGGCCAGTACCTCGACATCTCGTTCGAGGAGCGCACGGACGTGACGCTGGCGGAGTACCTGCGGATGGCCGGCGGGAAGACGGCGGCCATGTTCGCCGCCCCGTTCGCCATCGGCGCGCTGCTCGCCGGGGCCGCCTCGCGCGAGGTAGACGCGTACCGGGAGTTCGGCCGGCGGACCGGGCTCGCCTTCCAGGCCGTGGACGATGTCCTCGGCATCTGGGGGGACCCGGCGCTCACCGGCAAGCCTGTCGGTGACGACCTGGCCTCGCGCAAGATGACCTACCCGGTGATCGTTGCGATGGGCGGCGTCGATGGGGCCCGTCTCCGCGCCGCCTACGAAGACCGCACGGCCGCCTCCGCGGATGTCCCGGCGCTCCGCGCGCTGGTGGACGCGGCCGGGGCGCGGGCGGTGACGGAGGCGATGGCCGAGGCCGAGGAGCGGGCCGCGCTGGACTCGCTGCGGGCCGCGGGGGTAGATGAAAACGCGATGCGGCTGTGCTCCGAGTTCGCGAGGATCCTCGTCGGGCGCGAGTTCTAGCGCGCGCCCGCGCGTTGCCGCCAACCGGCGGGGCCCCCTATGATCCGGCCGTCCCACGCAGCCTCCCCGGCGACCGCACACTCTGATTCCGGACCACCGGATGACATTCCGGGCGACCTCGCCGGAGGTACCGATGCACAAGCAGACGATCGGCGATATCGACCTCCGCGGTAAGCGCGTCTTCCTCCGCGTGGACTACAACGTCCAGTTCGACGACGGCCAGATCCTGGACGACCTGCGCCTGCGCGAGTCCGTGCCGACGATCCGCGCGCTGCAGGAGGCCGGGGCGAGGATCATCGCCTGCTCCCACCGCGGCCGCCCCGCCGGCAAGGTGGTGGAGGAGCTCCGCAACGCCCCCGTCGCCGAGCACCTCGGCAAACTGCTGGGCCAGGACGTGAAGGCCGTCCGCTCCTGCGTGGGACCGGAGGCCGAGGCCGCCGTCGCGGCGATGCAGCCGGGCGATGTGATCCTGCTGGAGAACGTCCGCTTCCACCCGGAGGAAGAGGGCAACGACCCCGAGTTCGCGCGCCAGCTCGCATCCCTCGCGGATGTGTTCGTGTGCGACGCGTTCGGGACGGCGCACCGCGCGCACGCCTCCGTGGTCGGCGTGGCGCACCACCTGCCCGCAGTCGCCGGCCTGCTCATGGAGCGGGAGCTGGAGTACCTGGGCAAGGTGGCGGACGAGCCGAAGCGGCCGTTCGCGATCATCCTGGGCGGGGCGAAGATCGCCGACAAGATCGCGATCCTCGAGAACCTCGCGCACCACGCCGACCTGATCTGCGTCGGCGGCGGCATCGCCAACACCTTCCTGAAGGCGCAGGGCATCGACGTCGGCGCGTCGCTCGTCGAGAACGACCGCATCGACGACGCGTTCGAGGTGATGCGCATCGCGGCGCAGCGCGACGACCTGCGGCTGATGATCCCCACGGACGTCGTCATCGCGGACCCGGGCGGGGAGCGCGTGAACACCGTCTCCGTGCACCGCGTGCCCCCCGGCTTCCGCATCCTGGACATTGGCCGCCAGACCATCGAGGACATGCGCGAGGCGCTGCAGGAGATGAACACCGTGGTGTGGAACGGCCCGCTCGGCTTCTTCGAGCGCGAGCCGTTCGACCGCGGCACGATCGAGATCGCGCGCATCCTCGCGTTCCTCCCGCACGCGGTGACGGTGGTCGGCGGCGGCGAGACGGCCGCGGCCGTGCAGCGCGCCGGCGTGGCCGACCGCATCTCGCACGTCTCCACCGGTGGTGGGGCGTCGCTGGAGATGCTGCAGGGCATCGAGCTCCCCGGCGTCGCCGTCCTCCTCGACAAGTAGCAGCGGAGGGAAGCCCTCGTGGAACTCGACCTGATCCGACGCCTCTCGCAACCGGCCGACACGAAGGTGATCCTCTGCGTGCTGGACGGCCTCGGCGGCCTGCCCGGTCCGCGCGGCCGCAGCGAGCTCGAGGAAGCCGACACGAAGAACCTCGACCGGCTCGCGGAGCAGGGCTCCGTGGGGCGCACGCTCCCCGTGGGGCACGGCGTCACCCCGGGCTCCGGCCCCGGGCACATCGCGCTCTTCTCGTACGACCCGCTGGTGTACGAGATCGGCCGCGGCGCGCTGGAGGGCACGGGCATCGGCTTCGATCTCGGCCCGAACGACATCGCCGCGCGCGGCAACCTGTGCAACCTGGACGCCGCCGGGCTGATCACCGACCGCCGCGCCGGGCGCATGCCCACCGAGCAGACCGCCGAGGTCTGCGCGATGCTGCGCGAGATCAAGCTCCCGGGCGTGGAGGTCTTCGTGGAGCCGGTGCAGGACCAGCGCTTCGTGCTGGTGCTGCGCGGCGAGGGGCTGAGCGACCAGCTGGTGGAGACCGACCCGCAGCGCGAGGGAGTCTCGCCGATCCTCGCGACGGCGACCGCGCCCGAGGGTGAGCGCACCGCCGACCTCGCACGGCAGTGGATCGCTGCCGCGGAGCAGATGCTGAAGGGCCGCGAGCGCGGCAACGGCGTGCTGCTGCGCGGGTGGTCGCCGCGACCGGACATGCCGCCGTTCCCCGAGCTGTGGAAGCTCCGCGCCGCCGCCGTCACCGTCTACCCGATGTACCGGGGCGTGGCGAAGCTCTGCGGCATGGACTCGATCGAGGGAGCCCACTCCTTCGCCGAGGAGATCGAGCTGGTGAAGCAGCACTGGGACGAGTACGACTTCTTCTTCGTCCACTACAAATACACCGACAGCGCCGGCGAGGATGGCGACTTCCGGCGCAAGCAGGAGGCGATCAGCGCCTTCGACCAGGCGCTGCCGGGACTGCTGGACCTGAAGCCCAACGTCCTCGTCGTGACCGGCGACCACTCGACCCCGGCGAGCATGGCTGCGCACTCATGGCACCCCGTGCCGCTGCTGATCTGGGGCGACCTGGTCCGGACGGACGCGGTGACGCGCTTCGCCGAGTCGCAGGCGATGCTTGGCGAGATCGGCACGATCCCCGCGAAGGAGGTGCTCCCCATCGCCTTCGCGCACGCCGGGCGCCTCGCGAAGTACGGGGCGTAGCGGGATGGCCCGCACACCGGTCATCGGCGGCAACTGGAAGATGAACACCACCCGCGCGGAGGCGCAGGCGCTGCTGCGCGACCTGCGCACCCGGCTGGATGCCCTCGCGGGCGTCGAGGTAGTCGTGTGCCCGCCGGCGGCATGGCTCGGCGACGCGGCGGACCTGCTCGGTGGGTCGTCGCTCCAGGTGGGCGCGCAGAATGTCTACTGGGAGCCGAAGGGCGCCTTCACCGGCGAGGTCAGCGCGCCCATGCTCGCGGGCGTCGCCTCGCACGTCATCGTGGGACACTCCGAGCGCCGTCACGTCTTCGGCGAGACCGACGAGGCGACCAACCGCAAGCTCCGCGCCGTGCTGGACGCGGGCCTCCATCCCATCCTCGCGATCGGCGAGCTGCGCGAGGAGGCGGAGGGCGGCCACACGGAAGCGGTGCTGCGCCGCCAGCTCACCGGCGCGTTCGAGGGCTTCGACGCGCTGCCGGGCGACCTCGTCGTCGCGTACGAGCCGGTCTGGGCGATCGGCACCGGGCTCGCCGCGACCGCGGACGACGCGCAAGAGCGGTGCGCACTGGTGCGCCGGATCCTCGCCGAGCGGTTCGATGCCGCGAGCGCGGACGCCTGCCGCATCCAGTACGGCGGCTCCGTGAACGCGCAGAACGCGTCCGGCTTCGCGGCGGGCGCCGACATCGACGGCGTCCTCGTCGGCGGGGCGTCCCTCGACGGTGCGGGGTTCGAAGCGATCTGCCGGGCGTTCGTCGCCTAGGCGACCTTCCATGCCCCCTCGACACGTCGTCGCGCTGGTCGGGCCCACCGCCTCCGGCAAGACCGCCGTCGCCGTCGCGGCCTCGCGGCGCGTCCCGCTCGAGGTGATCTCGGCGGACTCGCGGCAGCTGCGCGCGGAGATGGTGATCGGCACCGCCGCGCCGGATGCCGCCGAACTCGCCGCCGTCCCGCATCACCTCGTCGGCACCGTCGCGCCGAATGCGCCGTGGTCGCTGCCGGACTGGCTGCGCGCGGCGCGTGAGGCGATCGAGGAGACGTGGGCCCGCGACCGGCTGCCGTTGGTCGTCGGCGGCACCGGCCAGTACGTCTGGGCGCTCCTGGAGGGCTGGGAGGTGCCGGAGGTGCCCCCGGACGAGGCGCTCCGCGCGACGTTGGAGGCCTACGCGGCGGAGCACGGCGCGGTCGCGCTCCACGCCCGTCTCGCCGCCGCCGACCCGGCCTCGGCGGCGCGGATCGACCCCCAGAACGTGCGCCGCGTCGTCCGCGCGATCGAGATCGTGGAGGCGACCGGGAGGCCGGTGCCGCCGCTGACGCCTCGCGATCCCGGGTTCACGTGGGCGGTCGTCGGGCTCCGCTGGCCGCGCGAGGCGCTCCACGCCCGCGCCGACGCCCGCGTGGAGGCCATGTTCGCCGGCGGGCTGGTGGAGGAGACGCGCGGCATCGTGGAGCGCCACGGGCGGGGGTACCCGGCGCTCGACTCCATCGGCTACCGCGAGGCGCTGGCGGTCCTCGACGGGGAGTGCGACGAGGCGGAGGCGGCGCGCCGCACCCGGATCGCCACCCACCGGCTGATCCGGATGCAGGCGGCGTGGTTCCGCGAGGACGATCCACGGATCTCGTGGGTGGACGGGGCCCGGACGGAGGCGGCCGTGGACGCTATTGAGAGAGCAGCGCGCGGGCCCGTACGATAGGCGGATGGAGACTCCCGTGAACGCACCGTTCTCGTTCTGGAAGATGCACGGCGCCGGCAACGACTTCGTCGTGGTCGAGACCGACGCCCTCGACGTCTCGGACGCCGAGTGGGGCGCGCTGGCCGTGCAGGTCTGCGACCGCCACATGGGCGTGGGCGCGGACGGGCTGATCCTCGTCCAGCCGTCGCAGACGGCCGACCGGAAGATGCGCATCTTCAACGCGGACGGCTCGGACGGCGTGATGTGCGTGAACGGCATCCGCTGCTTCACCAAGTTCGCGATCGACCGCGGGCTGGTGGCTGCGCCGGACGGGCGCATGACCGTGGAGACCGGCCCCGGCGTCATCCCCGTGCAGGCGTTCCGCGCCGAGGACGGCACCGTCGCCCGCGTGCAGGTGACGGCCGCCGTGCCGGACCTGGACCCCGGCGCCTCCGGCGTGCGCATCGAGCAGCCCGGCCCCGTCCTCGACCTGCCGGTGACGACCTCGGACGCGCAGGGCGACTCCACGCAGCACGTCGCGATCGTGTCGATGGGCAACCCGCATGCCGTCCAGTTCATCGACGGTGCGCCGGCGGACTACCCGCTGCACCGCATCGGCCCGCTGATGGAGCACCACGCCGTGTTCACGCAGCGCACGAACTACGAGGTCGTACGCGTCGTGGACCGGGCGCACATCGACATGCGCGTCTGGGAGCGGGGCGTGGGTGAGACCATGGCCTGCGGCTCCGGCGCGTGCGCCGTGGTGGTTGCCGCGCGGCTGCGTGGCGAAGTCGACGATCGCGTCGACGTGCGCGTCCCCGGGGGCACGCTGGAAATCGAGTGGAACGGCCACGGCGCGGTCAGCCTCACCGGCCCCGCCGTGCGCGTCTTCGAGTCGGAGTGGAACCGTTGAACGAATCTCGCCGCCTGATCGAATCCAGCTCTCCGTGGACCCTGCGCAACGCCCCCGTCCGGCCGCGTGACTGGCGCGCGCTCACCGAGGCGGACGGCGCCGTGCACATCGAAAGCGACGGCGGGGAGATGCTCCTCGTCCCCGACCGCGGCCAGCTCCGCCTGCACTGGGCGTACGAGGACATCGAGCAGATGCGCGCGCTCTTCCCGGACCAGTTCGCCGCGATGAAGGACGAGATCAGCGCGGATCGCGCCGACTACGTCGTCATGGACCTCGTCAACGTGGTCAACCGCGACTGGTTCGACCCGCTGCTCCGGGACGCCGACTTCGCGCTCTTCGCGGAGTGGATGGACATGGCGCATCCGGCGCTGGACGACGTCGCCCTCCCGGAGTTCCCCGAGGGCACCACGATGCGCCGCGCGACGGACGACGACATCGACCGCCTGCGCGAGATCTGGACGGCCGCCTACGGCGACTACGCCGACGGTGACCGCAGCTTCGACGCGATGGTGAACGAGGCGTCGTGGGCCGGCGTGCTGGAGGCGGACGGGACGATCGCCGCGTTCGCGCTCAACGGCGAGGTGGACCGCGCGGAGGGGCGCATCCTCACCGCGGCGGTCGCGCCGGAGTTCTGGGGCAACGGCTACGGCAAGCTCGTCCTCGGCGCGGCGGCCTACCAGCTCGCCTCGCAGGAGGCGACGCGCGCGGTGGTGCGCGTGCGCCCGGACATCAAGCAGGCGCTCCGCGTCTGCTCCGATCTCGGCTTCCGCCACCTGCGCTCCGGCATCGAGTTCCGCCGCTCCGTGGACGAGGCCGCGATCGCCGCGGCGCGCGAGGCGCGTCGAGTCGGCGGCGTGAAGGCGCGCTTCGGCGACTGGAGATAGCCCCCGTCTGAAGTCGATGACGGCGGGCTCGTCCCGCCGTCGTCCTGTCCGTATCCACCCGCTCCCGGACCCCGCAGGAGACCGCCTCGATGGAACTCGCCCAGCGCGTACAGCAGTTGCCGCCGTACCTCTTCGCCCGCATCTCCGAGATGATCGCGCAGAAGCGCGCGGCGGGCGTGGACGTGATCTCGCTGGGCATCGGCGACCCCGACATCCCGACGCCCTCGTACCTGATCGACGTGCTGAAGGAGGCGGCGGACAAGCCGGCGAACCACCGCTACCCGGAGTCGGACGGCCTCCCGGAGCTGCGCCAGGCGATCGCGCGCTGGTACCAGACGAGGCACGGCGTCACGCTTGACCCGAACAAGGAGGTCGTGCCGCTGATCGGCTCGAAGGAGGGCATCGGCCACCTCCCGCTGTGCCTGATCAACCCCGGCGACGTCTCCCTGATCACGGACCCCGGCTACCCCGTCTACGAGATCGGCACGATGTTCGCCGGTGGCGAGACGGTGAAGCTCCCGCTGCGCGAGGAGGACGGCTGGCTGCCGCGCCTGGACGAGATCCCGGCCGAGGCGGCCCGCCGCGCGAAGATCCTGTGGCTGAACTACCCGAACAACCCCACGGGCGCCGTCTGTGACCCCGCCTTCTTCGAGCAGGCGGTCGCGTGGGCGAAGGCGAACGACGTCGTGATCGCGCACGACCTCGCCTACGCGGACGTGGTGTACGACGGCTACCGCCCCACGAGCATCCTCGAGGTGCCCGGGGCGATGGACGTGGCGATCGAGTTCAACTCGCTCTCCAAGGCGTTCAACATGACCGGCTGGCGCGTTGGCATGGCGGTGGGCAACGCCACCGTGATCAACGCGCTGACCCGCGTGAAGACCAACCTCGACAGCGGCATCCCGCAAGCGATCCAGGAGATGGCGATCGCCGCCCTCGACGACCCGCGGGACACGATGGAGCAGCACAACGCGATCTACCAGCGCCGCCGCGACCGCGCCGTCGAGGTGCTGCGGGAGCTGGGCCTGCGCCTCGACCCACCGAAGGCGTCGCTCTACGTCTGGGCGCGCCTCCCGGAGGGCCAGCGCTCCAGCGCCGAGTTCGCCGCCGGCCTGATCGACGCCACGGGCGTCGTGGTCACCCCCGGCTTCTCCTACGGCGAGGCCGGCGAGGGCTACATCCGCATCTCGCTCACCGTCCCGGACGAGCGCCTTGAGGAAGCCCTCAAGCGTCTGTCGGCGTACGCGCGCGGCGAGAAGGTGCTGTAGGGCGGGCGTGTCGCGAGAGGTGCTCATCGGCGGCGCACTCTGCGCGGCCATCCCGCTGATCACCGCCCCTGACCACACCGCACGCTTGATCGGGGCGCTCACATTCGGCCTCGTTGGCGCAGCGTGTGGCGAGGCGGTCAAGCGCAGCAAGGACACGCGGCGTCGGCGCCGGAGAG
>JBFWQJ010000038.1:0-15388 GCA_050249515.1 Dehalococcoidia bacterium
GCGCGGCGTACGTCTTCGCGCGGACCGGAACCACCTGGGCGCAGCAGGCCTACCTGAAGGCGTCCCTCACCGGCATCGGCGACCAGTTCGGGATCGGCGTCGGGATCGCGGGCGACGTGATCGTCGTCGGCTCGCCCGCGGAGGACAGCAGCTCGCCGGGCGTGAACGGCGTGGAGGCGGACGCGGGCGCGCCGAACTCGGGCGCGGCGTACGTCTTCGCGCGGACGGGGAGCACGTGGGTCCAGCACGCCTACCTGAAGGCGAACAACCCGGACACGAGTGACCGGCTGGGCCATACCGTCGCGATCGGCGGGGACACGGTCATCGCCGGCGCGCCATTCGAGGACAGCGTGGCGACGGGCGTCGGCGGCGCACCATTCAACAACCTCGCGGCCGACTCCGGCGCGTCGTACATCTTCGTGATGGACGTGCCCACCGTGACCGGCGTGGGGCCCGCGAGCGGCGACATCGCCGGCGGGACGAGCGTCACGATCACCGGCACGAAGTTCACCGCGACGCCCGGCGTGCTCATCGGCGGCACGGCGGCGACCAACGTCACCTGGGTCAACGCGACCACGCTGACGGCCACGACGCCGGCCGGCGTCGCGGGCGCGGCATCGGTGGTGGTCACGAACCCGGACGGCCTGCCCGGTACGGGGCTCGGGCTGTTCTCCTACGCCGCCCCCGCACCGCAGGATGAGGATCCCGGGCCGGGCCCCTTCCTCCCGACCGTGAGCACCCTCGACCCGGTCGCCGTGAGCGAGACCGGCGCGGGGTTGAGCGCGACCGTGCTGGGCGCGGACGAAGCGACGGCCGTGTTCTTCGAGGTGAGCCGGAGCCCGCTCTTCGCGGACAGCGTCATCCATCTCCCGGAGCAGGTGACGCGCACCGCGCTCGGCCTGACCGTGGCCACGCTGAACCTCGACGCGCTGCTGCCGGGGACGACGTACTTCGTGCGGGCGACGGCGATGACGCCGTCCGGGCCGGTGAGCGGCGCGGCCCGCACGCTGACCACGAAGCCCGCCGCGCAGCCTGCCCTCACGCCCGTGGCACCTCCCGCCGCTCCCGCGCCCACGACAGGCGCGCTGGCGGCACCGCCTGTGTTCTCGGACGGCGGGCAGGCGCAGTCGGTCTTCACCGGCGGCACCGTGGGACAACTCGAGCAGGCGGTCATCGAGGCCGGCGCCGCGGGCGCGTGGCTGCAGGACGGCGAGGGCGCGTTCGTGCTGTTCATCGTCGGCGGCGGGGCGGTGAACGGGCCGTTCACCTCGGCGTTCCCGGAGGGGTTCCCGGCCGCGGTGCCGCTGGTGCTCGTCGCGCCCTAGATACCCGGACGGAGCATGTAGCCGCGCCCACGCACGGCGTGGATCATGCGAGGCGCGCCGTCCGCCTCCAGCTTGCGACGGAGGTTCATGACGGTGACGTCCACGAAGTTGGACGTCACCGCCTGGTACTCCCAGACCGCGCGTGCCAGCTCCTCGCGGTCGATCGCCCGCTCCGGGTGGGCCACGAGGAACGCGAGGAGGTCGAACTCCAGCCGCGTGAGCGGCAGCGGCGTGGCGCCGCGGCGCGCGGTCCCGGCGTCCACGTCCACGATCAGTCCGCCGTAGACGTGGCGGACACCCTCGGCGCCTTCCTGCTGCTCGCGCTCCGCGAGGCGCTGGGCGAGCAGGCTGTTCTCCCACGTGAGCGTGACCTGCCGCGCGAAGTCCGCGCCCAGCAGGCGCTGCGCGTCCGTGAACCGGCCGCGCACGCTCAGGATGAGCGACGCCAGCACGCGCCCCTCGATGACGATCGGGTAGAGGCGCATCTGGCGGAACCCGGCGATCCCGCCGAGCTCGATCAGCAGCGGGTCGAGCTGCCCCTCGACGACCTCGGACAGCGTCGCCTCGGCGACCTGCGCCTCCTCGTAGACGCTGCGGGTGAGCGCGTTCGCGTCCGTGCGGTAGCGCATCGCCGGGAGCTCGAAGTTCGGGAACACGAGGCGCGCGGCGCGCATCGCGCGCACGAAGACGCGCGTCTGGCTGCCGGCGAGGCAGACCGGTCGCACGACATTGGCGCCCGGCTCCACCCACCAGAGGATCACGTAGGAGACGCGGGTCGCCGCGTGGGCGCGCTCCACGATCGCCTGGTACGGCGCCCAGTCCCCCATGCCCTCGCGCAATGCCGCCTCGCTTCGCCCGGAGCGCGCCGCCCGCACGCTCGTCCGCGCCGATTCTACGGGGCGGCGGGCCAAGGGGGCTGACGCGAGACGCCGACGAGCGTCTGCTCGCGCCGGCGGCGGATGTCATGCGAATGCGATGCCGAGGGCCTCGAACGCCCGATTCCGATATGGGATCGATAGATGAGCGTGACGCGTACCCCGGTGTGCCGCACGCGCATTCCGCCTCTCGGTGGTTGCCCGCGCCCCATAATATCGTTGTGCGATATCAACACCGCCGACCCCACCGCGGGTGCTCCACCCGCCCGGCCGCACGCCGCCCATCGACAGCGGACGCGGGCGACCTCCCGTCGCCCCACACAGAGAGGGAACGACCATGACCCACCCGACCGGCTCGCATTCGCAGGGCGTTGCGCGCTTCCGGACCACGCGCCGCGGGTTCTTCCGCGGCGCCGCCGTGACCTCCGCCGGGCTCATGGGCGCGGCGCTGATCGGCTGTACCAGCGGCAGCGGCACCTCGACGCCGACGACCGCGCCCGCGACGGGCACGCCGTCCGGCGCCGGGACCGGCACGGCCAGCCCTACGGGCACCAGCGCGCCCCTCGGCACCGTGAACGTCCTGGGCGTGTGGGGCGCGGAGGAGCTGACGGCGTTCCAGGCGATGGTGAAGCCGTGGGAGGACCAGAACGGCGGCAAGGTGAACTTCACCGGCACGCGCGACCTGACCGCCACGCTCACCGCGCGGGTGGAGGGCAACAACGCGCCGAACATCGCGATCCCCGCGGAGATCGGCCTGTTCCAGCAGTTCGCGAAGGACAAGAAGCTCGTCTCCCTGAAGGACCTGGGGATGGCGGAGGACGTGACCTCCAACTACCCGAAGGCGTTCACCGACCTCGGGAGCGTGGATGGGACGCTGTACGGCTACTTCATGAAGGCCGACACGAAGGCGACGATCTGGTACAGCCCGAAGGTCTTCCAGGAGCACGGCTGGAAGCCGCTCACCGCGGACAGCAGCTTCGCGGACCTCGAGGCGCTCACGAAGCAGATCACGGACGCGGGGATGGCCCCGTGGTCGATCGGGCTGGAGAGCGAGGGGGCGAGCGGCTGGCCGGGCACGGACTGGATTCAGCAGATCGTACTGAACGAGGCCGGGCCGGACACCTACGACGGCCTGATCAGCGGGTCGACGCCGCTCACGGACGCGAAGTTCAAGAGCGCGTGGGAGGTCTTCGGCCGCATGGCGAACATGACCGCGCAGGGGAGCCCGGACGCGATCAACGCGACCAACTTCAAGGACTCCACCTACCTGCCGTTCCAGGACCCGCCGAAGGCCGCGATGGTCTTCCTCGGCGGGTTCGCGGGCGGGTTCATCTCCGACCAGTTCCCGAATCTGAAGGCGGGCGAGGGCTACGACTTCTTCCCGTGGCCGGGCGGCGGCGTGACCGGCGGGGCGAACATCGTCTACGCGTTCGACGACAAGCCGGCGACGGCGTCGCTGATGAAGTACCTCGCGAGCGCGAACGCGCAGGAAATCTGGGCGCAGCGCGGCGGGTTCACCTCGCTCAACAAGCAGGTGTCGCTGGACTCGTACCCCAACCCGGTGGCGAGGAAGCAGGCGCAGCAGCTGACCGAGGCGTCCCAGTTCCGCTTCGACCTGGACGACGCGATCGGCGGAGCCGTGCAGCAGGCGTACTTCACGGGCGTCACGCAGTACGTCGCGGACCCGCAGCGGCTGGACACGATCCTCTCGTCGCTGCAGAACGTGCGGAAGCCGTAGCGGGGCCCGCAGGATGATCGGTCGCCGGGGGTGGGTGCCCTGGGTGTGGCTGTCGCCCGCCCTGCTGCTGCTCGCCGCGTTCCTCGTCTACCCGGCGATCGACACGTTCCGCCGCAGCCTGATGGACGCGCGGTCGAGGTCATTCGTGGGCCTGGACAACTACGCGTGGATCGTGGAGAACCCGAACCCGCTGGTCGCGGACACGCATGCGGCGCTGCTGAACACGGCGCTGTGGATCGTGCTCTTCACCGGCACCATCGTCCCGCTCGGCCTCGTGCTGGCGGTGCTGAGCGGGCGCGTGCGGTACGAGGCGGTGGCGAAGTCCGCGGTGTTCATCCCGATGGCGATCTCGTTCGTCGCCGCCTCGGTGATCTGGCGGTTCATGCTGGAGTTCAATCCGGCGATCGGCACGGTGAACGCCGCGGTCACCTCGCTCGGCGGGGAGCCGACGGCGTGGTTGCAGAACACCGGCGCGCCGCAGGCCTGGGCGACCGCGATCGGCCCCGACCGGATCGGGCCGCCGCTGCAGCTGAACAACCTCGTGCTCATCGGCGTCGGCGTCTGGATGTGGACCGGGTTCGCGATGGTCGTCCTCTCGGCCGGGCTGAACGGCATCCCTGCCGAGCTCCTCGAGGCGGCACGGGTGGACGGCGCGAACGAGTGGCAGATCTTCTCGCGCATCACCGTGCCGCTGCTGCGCCCGGTCCTGGTGGTGGTCTCCACGACGCTGCTGATCAACGCGCTCAAGGTCTTCGACCTGGTGTGGGTGATGACGGGCGGGCGCTTCCAGACGGACGTGGTCGCCACGCAGTTCTTCAAGATGGCGTTCAACAATCAGAACTTCGGCGTCGGCTCCGCGCTGGCCGTGATCCTGTTGCTGGCCGTGGTACCGCTGATGTCCGTCAGCGTGCGCCGCTTCCAGGCCGAGGAGGCAAGCGCGTGACCTCGAGGACGCTGCTGCAGCGCCTGCCGCTCCACGCGGTGCTCGTGGCGCTGATCCTGCTGTGGAGCGTGCCGACGATCGCGCTCCTCGTCTCCTCGTTCCGGGAGCCGACGGCGATCAGCAGCTCCGGGTGGTGGCACGCGGCGGGCGAGGACCTGACGCTCCGCAACTACCGGACCGTGCTGGCGCAGCAGGGCCTGGCGCGGTCGCTGCTGAACAGCGTGCTGATCAGCGTCCCGGCGACGCTGCTCCTCGTCTTCGTGTCCGCGCTCGCGGCGTACGCGTTCGCGTGGATGCGTTTCCCGGGGAGGACGCCGCTCTTCTTCCTCGTCGTCGCGCTGCTGGTGGTGCCGCTGCAGGTGACGCTGATCCCGGTGCTCCGGCTCCTCGGCGCGCTCACGGTGCCCGGGCCGGTGCCGCTGCTCGGCGGCAACTGGTTCGGCGTCAGCAGCTACGCCGGCATCTGGCTCGCGCACGTGGCCTATGGGCTGCCGTTCGGCATCTTCCTCCTCCGCAACTTCTTCGCCAGCCTCCCGCGCGACCTGATCGAGGCGGCCCAGCTCGACGGGGCATCGGAGTGGCTGATCTTCGCGCGCATCGTGCTGCCGCTGTCGGGATCGGCGCTCGCGGCACTGGGGATCTTCCAGTTCCTGTGGGTGTGGAACGACCTGCTGATTGCGCTGGTGTTCCTGGGCGATCCGGACCTGGCGCCGCTGCCGCTGCGGATCACGAACCTCGTCAGCTCGTACGGGTCGTCGTACCAGGTGCTGACGGCGGCGGCGTTCATCTCCATGGCGATCCCCCTCGTCGTGTTCTTTGCGTTCCAGCGCTACTTCGTGCGGGGCATCCTCGCGGGCGCGACGAAGGGGTAGCGATGGCCGGCATCCGCTTCGAGCACGTCACCAAGCGCTTCGGCGCGCACGCGGTCGTCTCCGACCTCAACCTCGAGGTGGCGGACGGCGAGTTCCTCGTGCTCGTCGGGCCGTCCGGGTGCGGTAAGTCCACCACGCTGCGGATGCTGGGCGGGCTGGACAGCGTCTCGGACGGCGCGATCTACCTGGACGGCCGGCGCGTGGACACGGTGCCGGCGAAGGACCGCAACCTGGCGATGGTGTTCCAGAGCTACGCGCTGTACCCGCACATGACCGTGTTCGAGAACATGGCGTTCGGCCTGCGCCTCCGCCGGCAGCCCGGCGACGAGGTGCAGCGGCGGGTCGAGGAGACCGCGCGCACGCTGGGCATCGACGACCTGCTGCAGCGCAAGCCGGCCGCGCTCTCCGGGGGGCAGCGGCAGCGCGTGGCGCTGGGGCGCGCGATCGTCCGCCAGCCGGCGGCGTTCCTGCTGGACGAGCCGCTGTCGAACCTGGATGCCAAGCTGCGCGTGCAGACGCGCGCCGAGATCAGCCTGCTGCACGAGCGCCTCGGCGCGACGTTCGTGTACGTCACGCACGACCAGGTCGAGGCGATGACGATGGCGACGCGCATCGCGGTGATGGACGCGGGCGAGGTGCAGCAGGTCGGGCCGCCGCAGGAACTGTACGAGCGCCCCGCGAACCGGTTCGTCGCGGCGTTCATCGGCAGCCCGGAGATGAACTTCCTCGACGCCCGCGTGGAGCGCGCGGCGGAGTCGATCGAGCTCGTGGCCGGGACGCTCCGGCTGCCCGCGCCGCCGGAACTGGCGGCCGCGCTGGCGCCGTACGCGGGCTCCTCGGTCGTCGTGGGCGTGCGGCCGGAGCACCTGTACGACCCGGCGCACATGCCCGCGCGCGTGCAGCCGCAGTTGATCGAGGCCGACGTCACCGTGGTGGAGCGCCTGGGGAACGAGACCTTCCTGCACCTGCGGCGCGACGGGCAGCGCCTCCTGGCGCGCGTCGACCCCGCGAGCGCGGCGCGGGCCGGCGCGCCGGCCTCGATCGCCATCGATGTCACGAAGCTGCACGTCTTCGACCCGGCGACCGGGCGCGCCGTGGTGCGCGGGCCGCACGATGGGCACCACGCGTAGCGCGTCCCCGGCAACACGTTGGCGATGGGTGGCCCGGTACGGTGCGACGGGGGCGCATGACCGCGTCCGCATGCGAGGAGGACGCGCATGGCATCGAAGCAACCGGAGGTCGTGGTGATCACGGGCGCCTCCGCCGGCGTGGGCCGCGCCACGGCGCGCGAGTTCGCGCGGCACGGGGCGCACATCGGCCTGATCGCGCGCGGCGTGGACGGGCTGGAGGCGACACGTCGTGAGGTCGAGGCAGCCGGCGGCCGCGCCCTCGCGATCTCCGCCGACGTGGCCGACGCCGCCGCGATCGAGGCCGCCGCGCAGGCGGTGGAGGACACGTTCGGGCCGATCGACGTGTGGGTGAACAACGCGATGACCAGCGTCTTCTCCCCCGTCGTGGAGACAACGGCCGAGGAGTACCGGCGCGTGACGGAGGTCAACTACCTCGGCACGGTGCACGGATCGCTGTCGGCGCTGCGGCGGATGCGGCCGCGCGACCACGGCGCGATCGTGCAGGTCGGGTCGGCGCTCGCGTACCGGGGGATCCCCCTGCAGTCCGCGTACTGCGCCTCGAAGCACGCGATCCAGGGGTTCAACGACTCACTGCGGTGCGAGCTGCTGCACGACGGCAGCAACGTGCGCCTGTCGATGGTGCAGATGCCCGCGCTCAACACGCCGCAGTTCAGCTGGGTGCGCAGCCGCCTGCCGCACCGCGCCCAGCCCGTCCCGCCGATCTACCAGCCCGAGGTGGCCGCGCGCGCGATCTACTGGGCCGCGCACGAGCAGCGCCGCGAACTCTTCGTGGGGTGGTCCACGGTGGTCGCGATCCTCGGCGACAAGATCGCGCCGGGGCTCGTGGACCGCTACCTCGCGGCGACGGGGTTCCGCTCGCAGCAGACGGACGAGCCGCGCGACCCGGCGCAGCCGGACAACCTGTGGGCGCCGGTGCCCGGCGACCACGGCGCGCACGGCGCATTCGATGAGCGCGCCCGCGCGTTCAGCCTCCAGTTGTGGCTGGTGATGCACGTCGGCGCGATCGCCGCCGGGTCCGCGGGCGTGACGGCCGCCTCGGTGGCCGCGGGGCTTGCGAGGTGGTGGCGGGCGCGACCGCGCGCCGACGGCCACGAAGGCGAGGCGCCGGCGGGGCAGCGCCCCGCCGCGCGGCTGCTCCGACGCGCCGGCTAGTCCGCGCGCCAGCTAGTCCGAGCGCGCGCCCTGCCCCACCGGTACGTCCTGCTCCACCCGCACGTCGAGGTCGCCCTCGACGCGCTCGACGCGCACCTGGACCGCGCCGTCCTCGCGCTCGAAGCGGATGTCGGCGACCGCGTCGCCCACGCGGAGCCCGCGGAGCATGAGGCGGTCGACGAACCCGGGCAGGCGGGGGCGCACGATCCGCAGGCGGCGGTCGAAGCCCTCGGGCACGAGCCCAAGCGCGGACTGGAGCATGTACGGAAGCGTCCCCGCCGCCCACGCCTGCGGGTGACACGCCACCGGGTAGCGGACGGGGACGTGGTACTCCTCGCGCTCGTAGCCCGCGAACACCTCCGGCAGCCGGTAGTCCTCGAAGTGCGTCGCCGCCTGGACGAGCGCATCGAAGAGCCGGTCCGCCTCGTCCGCGAACCCATACCGGCGGAAGCCGTCCGCGATGATCGCGTTGTCGTGTGGCCACACGGTGCCGAGGTGGTAGCCGATCGGGTTGTAGCGGCGCTCCTCCGTGGAGAGCGTGCGGATGCCCCAACCGTTGAACATGTCGTCGCGCAGCAGGCGGTCCGCCACCGCGCGCGCCCGGGCGACATCGAGGACGCCGGACCAGAGCAGATGGCCGGGGTTGGAGCTGATCACGGCGCACGGGGCGCCATCGCCCTGCAGTGCCAGCGCGAAGAACTGCCGGTCCTCCAGCCAGAAGTCACGGTTCAGGCGTTCGCGCAGCGCGTCCGCCTCCGCGAGCAGCTCCGCCGCGCGGGCCTCCTCGCCGGCGCGCCGGAACAGTGGCGCGATCTCCTGCAGCGCCTGGTAGGCGTAGCCCTGCGCCTCGACCACCGCGATCGGCGGCGTCGCGATGTCCCCGTCCGCGGTCACGATCGCGTCGCCGGAGTCCTTCCAGCCCTGGTTCGCCAATCCCTCCCCCGTGCCGCTGCGGTAGACCAGGTAGCCGCCGTCCTCGATCGCCCCGTAGTGCTCCACCCAGTCCAGCGCGGCGTCGACGGCGCCCCGCAACTCATGGAACAGGTCGAGGCTCCCGCTCCACGCCGCCTGCCGCGCCAGCAGGATGAGGAACAGCGGTGTCGCGTCCACGGTGCCGTAGTAGGGGGTCTGCGGGATCTCGTTCAGCCGCGCGAGCTCGCCGACGCGCAGCTCGTGGAGGATCTTGCCGGGGGCCTCGTCGTGAAGGTCGTCGACGCGGCGTCCCTGGTAGTGCGCGAGCAGGCGCAGCGTCTCGTCCGCGATGCGGCGGTCGAACGCCAGCGTCTGGATCGCGGTGACGGCGCTGTCGCGGCCGAAGAGCGTGACGAACCACGGCACGCCCGCCGCGAAGAAGTCGTCGCCATTGATGCGCGTCCGGAGCATGCCGAGGTCGCGCATGGAGCGTTCGATCACACTGGTGAGCAGCAGGCTGCTGCTGTCCACCTCCATCTGCTGCGTGTGCCAGCCCGCGAACCAGCGGTCGGCGCTCTCGGAGACGGTCGCCTCCCGCCGGGCGACGCTCGGTACGGGGCAGACGTCCGCCAGCTCCTCCGCCTCCGCCAGCAGCACGCTGATCGCGATCTCGCGCACCTCGTCCGGCTCGAGGACGATGTGGAAGCGCGCCGTGGCCGTCCCCATCTCGTCCGGCGGCGGGTCGAAGGCGACCGTGGCGCCGCGGTGGAGCCCATCGCGGCCGCGGTAGGCGAAGCGAAGCTCCCCGTCCTGCCACGAGGGCGGCAGGTGGTCGCCGCGCCGCGCCGACACGAGCCCCCGCACCTCGTACACGTCCTCGAAGCCCGCCGCGAACGCGAGCTCCAGGGGGACGTCCACGCGCTGCAGGCTGCGGTTGGTGAACGTCATCGTCTCGCGCAGCGCGTTGTCGTCCGCGTCGATTGCGCGCCGCCAGGTGATGCTGAGCGTGTGCCGCTGCAGCAGCGCCCCGTCCGGCATGCGGATGTCGGGGTTCGTGAGTTCGAAGATCGCGCTGGTGCCCAGCGCCGCGGTGCAGGCGATCTCGTCGGGCGGCGCGCCCGCCAGGCGTACCTCGTACCCGCTCAGGTAGCGGCAGTCGCGGCAGTAGAGGCCGAAGCCGTGCCCGTCGTCCAGCGGGATGCTGCCGTCGCGCTGCGTGAGCAGGAAGGGATTGCCCGCCTTCACGACGACCGCCTCGGCGATGCTGCTGACGATCGAGGGGGTGCCCTGCGAGAGCACCCGGTGCTTCCGCTCCTCGCGGCTGGTCTGCTGCAGATCCTGCCCGTCGGCCATCGCACGTCCTCCTGCCTGCGTCCGGACCGCGCGTGGCGGCGCTGTTGCGGCGTCGCGCCTTCATCGTAGGCCGCGGGCAGGGCGCTCCCGGTCGCGGGCACGGGGCCGAATATCGCAAGCGCCTTGCCATCGACGCGTCGCGCGTACCGGACGGCGTCGCGATTCCCCGCGATTCCTCGGTCGCGCGTGTGATTCCTGCGCGTATGTCGCGGGACGCGTTTGTGATCCGGACGCCACTTCGATAGACAGGGAGGGCGGTGTGATGCCCCTGTAATCGGCGGCCCCCGCGCTCCCACGAGAGGCGGATGTCGTGCGATCCCCGGGTCTGCGCAGCGCTCCACGCGTCCGGCAGCACCTCGCTCCGGCGTCCCTCACCGCGCTCCTCGTGACCGGGATGCTGATGATCGCGGTCGCGATCGCCGCCGACCGCACGGTGCTCTCGCCGCGCTTCTACACCGGCGTGCTGTCCGAGGCGGACGCGTACGGCCGCATCTACTCCGAGGTGCTGCGGGACCCGGCGCTGGTCAGCGGCGTGGGCGCGCGCCCGCAGGAGATCGCGCTGGCGCGCCCGGCCGCGCTCGGCGCGCTGCGGCTGCTCGCGCCGCCGGAGGCGCTGGCGCAGGCGGCGGACGTCGCCGCGGCGTGGTGGGTGGACGCGCTGCGCGGCGTCGCCCGCGGCCCCGCGGCCGTCGACGGCGGGACGCTGCAGTCAGGCATCGCGGACTACCTCGTGCGGCGGATCGCGGAGCCCGCGCCGGACGCGCGTGAGCAGCTGGGCCGCATGGTCGGCGACCTGGCGGGCGCGCTCGCCGGACGCCAGTCCGTGCGGGTGCCCGTGCTGGACGAGGGCGCGAGCGCACTCCTCGCGCGCGCGCTGGGGAACCTCGGCGGCGGCGAGGCGATCGGGGCGGCGCGGATGAGCGCCGGCCTGCGAGCCCTGGCGCCGGACCGCCTCGCCGCGCTCGCCGGTCCGCGCGCCGCGGCGGGCCGGGCGTGGTGGAGCACGGCGGAGGGGGAGTGGCGGCGGCTCACCGACCGCGAGGAGTCCCCGCTCGCGGGTGCCGGCACCGTGCTCTGGGTCGCGACGCGCGTGGCGCCGGTGCTCGGGCTCGTGCTCGTCGCCGCCGGCGGCGCGGGCGGCTGCCTGCTCGCGCGCCGTCGAGGCACCTCGGCGCTCCGCTGGCTCGCCCGCTCCCTGCTCGCCGCCGGGGGGACGGTGGGCGCGGCGCTCCTCGCGCTCCACGTCGCCGCACCGGCGTTCGCGCAGCGTGCGGTCGCGGCGTCGCCCGTCCCGCTGCCCCCGGCCGCGGACGCGCTCGCACGCGACGTGCTCGCGATCGCACTGCGCGAGGTGGCCTGGAGCGCCGCGCCGGTCGCGGCGGGGTGCGCGGCGGGGGCGCTCGTGCTGCTGGCGGCCCCGCTGGTGCGTGCCGCGTGGCGGCGGCGCCTGGATTGGGCGGTGATCTCGCGTACCTGGCGGCAAACGGCGCAGGCCGGGAGCGCGGGCCTCGTGCTCCTCGCACCCTTCGCGGCACCGCTCGGCGGCCCGCAGGCGGCCGGTGGATTCGGCGCGCACGCGGGGCCGGAGACGGCTGTGCTCGGCTGCAACGGGCTCGTCGAGCTCTGCGACCGGCGCGTCGACGAGGTGTTCTTCGCGGGCACGCACAACTCGATGTCCGCCGCGAGCCTGCGGTGGGTGTTCCCCGCGCAGGACGCCGCGATCCCGCAGCAGCTGGAGGCGGGATACCGCGCGCTGCTGCTGGACACGCACACCTGGGCGGAGAGCCGCGCGCCGATCGACGGGCTGCGCGAAGAGCTCACGCCCGACCAGCGCGGCGTCCTCGACACGCTGCTCTCCCCCTTCGAGGCGGACCGGCCGGGGACGTACCTGTGCCACGGCTACTGCGGCTTCGGCGCGACGCCGCTGGTGGAGGGGCTGCGGCAGGTGAACGAGTTCCTGGACGCGCACCCGCGCGAGGTGGTGCTGCTGTTCATGGAAGACTACATCAGCGTCGCCGACACCCGCGCCGCGCTGGTGGACTCCGGGCTGTTCGGACGGGTGTACGCGGGCGGCGGACCGTGGCCGACCCTCGGGGCGCTCATCGAGCGGGACGAGCGGGTGCTCGTGTTCTCCGAGCACACCCGGGACGGCCCGGCCTGGTACCACTCGCAGCGGCGCTTCGTGCGGGAGTCCGGCATGGCCGCGCCGGACGCCGAGGCGCCCACGTGCCGCCTGCGGCGTGGCCGCGACACGCACCGCCTGGTGCTGCTGAAGCACTGGGCCCCCACGCTCCCCTCCGACCCCGCGAACGCGGAGCGGCTGAACGCCCGCGAGGCGATCGCTGCGCGCGTGGCGGCGTGCGGCGCGGCGGAGACGCAGGGCATGGTGGTGGCTGTGGACTTCGGCGAAACGGGCGACGTGGTGGCAGCCGTGCGGGAGCTGAACCGCCGGGACACGCCCGCGCCTCCCGCCGTCACGCGCCGCTCACTGGCGGGCGCGGCACGGGGCGCTGCGACGCTGCTATCCCGGCCGCCGGTCGCACTCGAGGCGGCCGCCCGCGCCCTCGTATCGCGGTAGCCGACCCGGGCACGGAGGCTGCAAGCGACGCGGCCCTGCTCGTCACGGATGTGCGACGATCGCCGTCCTACCGTGGAAGCCATTGCCGGCCCGACCAGGGTCTTCGGAGAGGATCGCGCATGCGCCGTGCCGGCCTGACGGCCCTGCTGCTCGCCGCCGCGTGGCTGGGCCTCGCCGCCGTCGCGAGCGCGCAGCCGCGGCTCCCCTACCAGGCGTACGGCTCCGGTGTCGCCGCGAACGCGACGATCGAGGCGGTGCACGAGGAGAGCGTGCTGTCCTCGACCCGGGCGGACGCGCAGGGGAACTGGATGCTCCAGGTGCCCGCCGACGATGTGGAGGACGGCGACACGATCGTGCTGCGCGTGAACGGCCAGCGCGCCGACCAGACGATCACGTTCCGGACCGCGCGCTTCTCCGCGCCGCCGGGGCTCGCGCTCACAGTGGACGGCCGCTCCACGGGCAGCGGCACCCCGGCCACCTCCACCACCCCCGGGGCGGGCAGCGCGAGCGGCACCGCCACGCCGGGCGCGACTCAGCCGGGCGCCGGGCAGCCGGACGCGGCGGCCGAGGACGGTGGGGGCGGGATGCTGCTGTGGGCCGGGCTCATCGCGCTGCTCGCGGTCGCCGTCGCGGCGGGCGGGGTGCTGCTGATGCGGCGGCGCGGCATCGGCCGGGGCTAGTCGGGCGCGACGAGCGTGACCGAGATCATCCGCCGGAAGTTGGGCGCGCCGGGGCCCGCCGGCGGGAACAGCTCGTCCAGCCGGGCGCGGTAGAACGGCGGCGCGCCCACGGGCAGCACCTGGAAGTTCCCGCGCGCGTCCTGCAGCCACGCGCCGCTGCCGCCGGCGGCCTTCGTCGCCGCCTCGAGGTCATCGAACGTGCCGCCGGCGAACACGACCAGCGCGAGCCCGTCCGCGCTGAACACGGGGCGCTCGGGCGAGAACCGCGGCTCGGCACCCTCAGCGCCGTCCGCGCCGAGGCCGACGACGAACAGCAGCCCGACCGCGAGCGCGGCGGCCAGCGCGAGGAGCGCGGCGGATCGGGGGCGGCGGGGCGAGGTCATCGGGCGCGTCCCTCCCGGGAGCTTCGCTGGCTGTCCTCCCAGCATAGGCGAGCCGCCTCGCAGATCGATCGCCGCACGCGCGGCACCGGCGATGCACGTGTTGCGAATCCGCGATGGGCGCCTCGGAGCGTCCGGGGCCACCGGAAGCGGAGCCGGGGGCCGGCGGCGGCGCGCCGGGCCGCTGATCGCGCGCGGATCGGGACATCGCGATCCGATAACCCTTGCTGAATCTGCCACGGACATCACATCCGCGTGTCATCCGTGTTGACACCGTGCACGCACGCGCCAGTAAGGTCAGGGGAGCAGACACGGGGGCTCCCATGACCCATTTCGCGCCGCCGCAGCGCCGGGACCTCCGCCGATGATCCGCGCGGACATGGTGCTCTGGGGCAATCCCCTCGACCGGTGGCTCGTTGCCCTCGTGATCGCGGCCGCCGCGGGCCTCGTGCTGTACGTGGTCACGTGGGTGCTGCGCCGGCGCCTCGCGCGGTCGCATGACCGCCGCCACGCCGCGGTCACGGAGCTGCTCGTCGACCTGGCGGTGAGCGTGAAGACGCCGCTGCTGCTGCCGATCGCGCTGGTGATCGGCGAGCGCACGCTGTCGCTGCCGTCCGAGGTCCACCTGGTATTGCGCACGGTGATGCTGCTGGGGCTGATGCTCCAGGGCGTGATCTGGGCGGAGCACGTCATCGCGTTCGCCGCGAACCGCTACCAGGCGACGCGCGAGGATGACCGGGCGCGCGCGGACAGCGCCGCGACCATCGCGATCTTCGTGCTGCTCGCCCGGCTCGTGCTCTGGGCGCTGCTGTTCCTGCTCGTCCTCGACAACCTCGGCATCGACGTCACGGCGGTCGTCGCCGGCCTCGGCATCGGCGGCATCGCGGTGGCGCTGGCGCTGCAGAACATCCTGGGCGACCTGTTCTCGTCGCTGTCGATCATGATCGACCGCCCGTTCGTGGTCGGGGACTTCATCATCGTGGGCGACGCGATGGGCACCGTGGAGCACGTAGGGATGAAGACCACGCGCGTGCGGAGTCTCTCCGGCGAGCAGCTCATCTTCTCCAACGCCGACATCCTGCAGAGCCGCATCCGCAACTACCAGCGGCTGCAGGAGCGGCGCGTCCTGTTCACCCTGGGCGTCGTCTACCAGACGCCGCACGAGGTGCTCGCAGCGATCCCGAAGATGCTGCGCGAGATCGTGGAGTCGCAGGAGCAGGTGCGCTTCGACCGCGCGCACTTCGCGCGTTACGCGGACAGCGCGCTGGAGTTCGAGGTCGTCTACTACGTGCTGCTCGCGGACTACAACCGCTACATGGACATCCAGCAGGGGATCAACCTCGAGGTCTTCCGCCGCTTCGGCGAGGCGGGCATCGACTTCGCGTACCCCTCGCGGACGCTCTTCGTGCAGCACGCGGACGCGCCGGAT
>JBFWQJ010000039.1:0-15200 GCA_050249515.1 Dehalococcoidia bacterium
GGCGCGCCGAGCACCTGATCTTCGTGCTGGCGGACAGCCTCGGCATCCAGTTCATCGACCAGCTCCCGCGCGGCTCGTGGCTGCGGCGTCACACGCGGCGCTCGATCCTCGCGCCCTACCCGCCCACGACACCCGTCGCGCTCACCACCGTCGCCACCGGCGAGTACCCCGCGTGCCACGCGATCACCGGCTGGTGGACGCACCTGCCGTCGCTCAACGCGCCCGTCACCGTGTTCCACAACGCGCGCTCGACCGACGAGGTCTCGCTGGATGACCTCGGCGTCCCGTTCGCGGAGCTCTGCCCGCGCGCCGCGCTCATGCCCAGGATGCAGCGGGACGTCGCGCTGGTGATGCCGGCGGGAATCGCGGACACGCCGTTCACGCGCTACATGGCCGGCGGGCGTCCGTGCCTCGGCTACACCCGCCACGCGGAGGCCGCGCAGAAGATCGCCGCGCGCATCCAGCAGGCCTCCGGCCCCACCTACACGTACTGGTACACCCCCTACCCGGACACGCTGGCGCATGAGCACGGCACGCGCGACGAGCGCGTGATGGGCAGCGTGGAGGACCTGGACGATGCGGTCGGCGCGCTGGTGCGCATGCTGCGCGAGCACGACATCGTCGCGCGCATCGTGATCACCGCGGACCACGGCCACCTCGACGTCGGTGGCGCCGGTCACCTCGAGGTGACGGCGGACGACCCGCTGCTGGCGTACCTGGCGTGCCCGCCCTCCGGCGACGTGCGGACGCAGTTCTGGCACGTGAAGCCGGGGATGCACCACGAGTTCAAGACGGCGTTCAAGCAGCGCTTCGGCGAGTGGTTCCTGCTGCTGAAGGCGACGGACACGGAGGTGCTGGGCCTGTTCGGCCCCGACCTGCTGTCCGAGGCGACCCGCGACCGCATCGGCGACTTCGTGAGCGTGTCGCTGGGGCGCGAGGTGCTGCGCTACACGGGCGCTCCGGGGCGGGAGAAGTACCTGGCGCAGCGCTCGCACCACTCCGGGCTCAGCGCCGCGGAGATGCACGTCCCGCTGATCATCGTGCCCACGGAGACCACCGCCGCCGAGCGCGAGCTGGACTTCACCGCCCGCCGCCGCGGCTAGCCGGCGTCCTGCGCGTCGCGGTGACACGCAGAGAGGGCGGCCCGATGGGCCGCCCTCTCCGTGGGTCGCGAGTGTCCGGGGCCGGACTACTTGCCGCTCTTCTCCGCGGCGGCGCAGACGGTCTCGGTGATCAGACGGGTCACCACGTACGGGTCCATGTTCGCGTTCGGGCGGCGGTCCTCCGCGTAGCCCTTCTTGTCGACCGCGACCTGCCACGGGATGCGGATCGAGGCGGCGCGGTTGGACACGCCCCACGAGAACTTGTTCCACGGAGCGGTCTCGTGGCGACCCGTCAGGCGGCGCTCGATGCCGTCACCGTAGTTCTTGACGTGCATCTCCCACTTCTCGCCCAGCGCCCGGCAGGCCGCCTCGATCGGGGCGTAGCCCTCGCGCATGGCCTTGGTGGAGAAGTTGGTGTGCGCACCGGCGCCGTTCCAGTCACCGGGGACCGGCTTCGGGTTCAGCGTGGCGCTGACATCGAAGTCCTCGGCGATGCGGTAGAGCAGCCAGCGGGCGAGCCACATGTGGTCGGAGACGGCCACCGGGTCCAGCGGGCCGATCTGGAACTCCCACTGCGCGGGCATGACCTCCGCGTTCGTGCCGGCGATCTTCAGGCCGGCCACGATGCAGGCGTCCGAGTGCGCCTCCACGATCTCGCGGCCGAAGATCTCGTCCGCGCCCACGCCGCAGTAGTAGCCGAACTGCGGGGCCGGGAAGCCGTTGTCCGGCCAGCCCAGCGGCTTGATGCCATCGAAGAAGGTGTACTCCTGCTCGATGCCGAACCACATCTCGTGCTTCGCGTACTTCTTGGCCGTGGCGACCAGCGGAGCGCGCTTGTTCGTGGGGTGCGGCTTCATGGTGATCAGCAGCACCTCGCACAGCACGAGCTTGTTGTCACCACCACGGATCGGGTCCGGCGTGACGAGCACGGGCTTGAGCACGCAGTCGCTGCTCTCGCCGGCCGCCTGGTTCGTGCTCGAACCGTCGAAGCCCCAGATGCCCGGCTCTTCGCCGTCCTGCATCACCTTGGTCTTCGAGCGCAGCTTTTGCGTCGGCTCCGCACCGTCGATCCAGATGTACTCAGCCTTGTAAGCCATATCCCGCCTTCCGTGTTCCCAGCGTGCAGCCACTCGCGGCCCCGATAATGCCGTCAAACTTAAGCCGGGCACGTTTCAGACGTATTTCACGATTCTCATCGCGAAGCGCCGCTTCGCCGTCGCACGGCCGCCCACATCATCCGCCCGCCGAGGTTTGCGGGCACCCCCGCCCGGGCTGAGACTGGAGGGCAGACCGGAGTCCGCCCGATGCCCTTCCGCCTGCCGACGCCCGTGCTCGTCGCGCTCCTCGCGCTGGCCTTCGCCGTCCTCGTCGGGCTCGGCGTCTGGCAGCTCCAGCGCAACGCCTGGCGGAACGGCCTGGTCGCGGAGCGGAACGCCCAGATCACCGGCGCCCCCCTCACCACCGCGGAGGCGCTCACCCGCGAACCCGCCGACCTGGAGTACCGCCTCGTCTCGCTCGAGGGTGCCTGGGACCCGGACGCCGTGATGATCCTCGCCAACCGGGCGCGGTACGGGGTGAAGGGCGAGAACGTGGTGCAGCCCCTGGTGGTCGCCCCCGGCCGCGCCGTCCTGGTGGACCGGGGCTGGTACCCCGCCGCGGAACGGGACGCCGTCCTCGCGCAACTCGCCGCGCAGGGCCCGGAGGCGCGCGTCCGCGGCCTCGCACGCTACGTGGAGGGCCTCCGCGCCAGCCGCACGACGGCGGGCACATGGACCGGCATCGCCCCGGCCGCGATGTCCGAGGGGCGCCCGTACGACCTCGCCCCGTGGTTCGTGATCGAGGGCGAAGTGCTGGAGGCGAACGCCGGCATCCCGCGCACCTACCCGGCGCAGGGCTTCGTCCCCTACGCCAGCCCCGTCCCGCACATGGAGTACGCGCTGACCTGGTTCGGCATCGCGGCCGCCCTGGTGGTCATCGCGGTGGTCCGGCTGGTGGTGGAGCCCCGGCGCGCCCGCGCGCGCGAGGAGGCCGCCGGAGGCTGAGCCGCCCCGGGCGCGCCGTCCTGTCGAGGAGCCCGGCGGTCGGCTACCATGCCTGTCTCCCACCCTCCAGCCACCGCGCGCCCGCGCGTGTCGAGAGCGAGCCCCATGAACGCACCCTCCACGCTGCCCAAGGACGTCCTCACCCAGCTCGAGGCCGAGGCCCGCGCGCCTCGCGTCGCCGATCTCGCGTACGAGCTCCGGCTGGACCTCACCCGCGGCGCGGCCACCTACCGCGGCGACCTGACCGCGACCTTCCGCTGCACCGGCGACGGCCCGCTGTTCCTCGACTTCACCGGGAAGCGCATCGAGCGGCTGGAGGTGAACGGGACGCTGGTGGACGCACCGGACTGGAGCGGCGTGCGGCTCACGATCGACGGGGCGCTGCTGGCGCCCGACACCACGGTCCACGTGGTCTACGAGAACGACTACGACCACACGGGCGACGGCTTCCACCAGTTCGTCGACCCGGAGGACGGCGAGGAGTACCTCTACACCAACTTCGAGCCGTACTCCGCGCACAAGCTCTTCCCCTGCTTCGACCAGCCGGACATCAAGGCGACGTACCACCTGGTGGTCACTGCGCCCGCCGCGTGGGAGTTGATCGCGAACAGCCGCATCGAGTCGCGCGTGGACGCGGGCGACGCGCGCATGACCACCACCTTCGCGCGCACCCAGCGCTTCTCCACCTACCTCTTCGCGCTCATCGCCGGCCCGTTCGTCGCCTTCCGCGACCACCACGAGGGCGTCGACCTCGGCTTCTTCGCGCGCCGCTCGCTCCAGCCGTACGTGGATGAGGGCGAGCTGTTCGAGGTGACGAAGCAGGGGCTGACGTTCTACGCGGAGTTCTTCGACTACCCGTACCCCTTCGGGAAGTACGACCAGGTCTTCGTGCCGGAGTTCAACGCCGGCGCCATGGAGAACGTGGGCGCGGTTACGCACTCGGAGCGCATGGTCTTCCGCGACCCGCCGACCGACACGCAGCGCCAGGGCCGCGCCGAGGTGATCCTGCACGAGATGGCGCACATGTGGTTCGGCGACCTCGTCACCATGAAGTGGTGGAACGACCTCTGGCTGAACGAGTCGTTCGCCACGTACATGGCGTACCTCTCCATGGACGAGGCGACGCGCTTCACCACGTCGTGGCAGGCGTTCAACTCCGGGATGAAGAACTGGGCGTACCGGCAGGACCAGCTCATCACCACCCACCCGATCGCCGGGCAGGTCGCGGACACGGACGCGACGTTCCTGAACTTCGACGGCATCACCTACGGCAAGGGCGCCTCCGTCATCAAGCAGCTCGTCGCCGCCATGGGCATGGACGGCTTCCGCGCGGGCATGCGCGGCTACTTCCAGCAGCACGCCTTCGGTAACACCACCCTCTCGCAGTGGCTGGACGCGCTGGGCGAGGGGGTGGGTCGCGACCTGCACGGCTGGGCGCAGCTCTGGCTGGAGACGCCCAGCCTCAACACGATCGCGGCCACCGTGGAGGCGGACGGCGACCGCGTCGCCGCGCTCACGCTGACGCAGACCGCCCCCGCGGGCTACCCGACGCTCCGCCCGCACGTCATGGACATCGCGCTCGTGCGCGACGAGGGCGGGACCCTGACCGTCCGCGAGGTGCCCGCGAGCATCGACGGCGCGACCGCGACGATCGAGGCGGCACAGGGGCAGCCGCTCCCCGACCTCGTCTTCCCGAACCACCACGACCACGACTTCGCGAAGGTGGCGCTGGACGAGCGGTCGCTCGCGTTCCTCCGCGAGAACCTCGACCGCATCGAGGACCCGCTCCTGCGCCAGCTGATCTGGCAGGCGCTCTGGAACATGGTGCGCGACCAGCAGCTGAAGTCGACGGACTACCTGGAGCTCGCCGGCTCCAAGGTGGCGACCGAGGCCGACCACGAGCTGATCGAGACGATCCTCGCGACGATGTCGGCCGCGATCGCGCGGTACGTGCCGGAGGAGCAGAAGACGGCGCAGGCGCACCGCTTCTTCACCCTCGCGCTGGACGCGCTGCAGGCGGCAACGGACGCCGACATGCGGATCATCTGGGCCCGCACGCTCATCGGCATCGCGATCACGCCGGAGGACATCCTGACCTGCGGCCGGCTCGCGGACGGCGCGATCGAGGTGCCCGGCCTGACGATCGACCAGGACATGCGCTGGAGCATCGCCCAGCGCTACGTCGCGTACGGCCTGGACGGCGCGCAGGAGCGCGTGGACGCCGAGGTGGCCCGTGACCCGAGCGACCGCGGTCAGCGCGCCGCGCTGCGCTGCGCCACCTCGAAGCCGGACGCCCGCACGAAGGCGGAGGCGTGGGCGCGCTTCCAGATCGGCATCCGCGGCTACGGCTCGCTCCACCAGACCGGCGCCGCCATGGGCGGCTTCCACTGGTGGGTGCAGCGCGACCTGTTGACGCCCTACGTCGGTCGCTATTTCGAGGCGCTCCCGGGCATCTTCGAGCGCGAGGAGAACGAGTACGCGACCGCGTACTTCGGCGGACTCTGGCCGGGCTACCTGGTCGACCGCGAGACGCTGGAGCGGGCTCAGACGCTACTTGCCAGCCTCGGCGATACTCTCCCGGTGCTCCAGCGCTCCCTGCGCGAGTCGATTGACGACCTGGAGCGCGCGATCAAGTGCCGGGAGTTCGCCGCCTCGTGACCACCGCCACGCCCCGCGCCCGCAGGCGCCCGTTCTACGGCTGGGTGATCGTCGCCGCGGGCGCGGGCATCGAGTTCACGGTGGGCGCGCTCATGCAGCAGGTGTTCGGCGGCTATGCCGCCGCCCTGACGCGTGAGTTCGGCTGGGACCGCAGCACGATCGGCCTCGGCTTCTCGCTGTCGCGCCTGGAGAACGGCATCCTGGGCCCGGCGCAGGGCTGGATGGTGGACCGCTTCGGGCCGAAGTTCGTCGTGCGCCTCGGCCTCGCCCTGATCGCGATCGGCTTCCTGCTGTTCAGCCAGCTGTGGTCCGTGCCGACGTTCTACGTCTTCTACGGGATCATGGCGCTGGGCGCCGGGCTGGCCGGGTTCATGCCGATCACCGTGATCGTCGTGAACTGGTTCGACCGGCAGCGCGCGAGGGCGCTCGGCCTCGCGCAGATCGGGTTCGCGCTCAGCGGGCTCATCGCGCCGCTGGTGCTGATCGCGATCCCGCTCTTCGGCTGGCGAAACATGGCGATGCTGTCCGCGTTCATCATCCTCGCCGTCGGCTTCCCGATCTCCGGCCTGATGAAGGCCCGCCCCGCCGACATGGGCCTCCGCATGGACGGGCTGAGCGAGGCCGAGGAGGCGCTCCTCCGCGAGGAAGACTCCCGCCGCAACCGCGTCTCCACGAGCACCACGGTCGACTTCAGCGCCCGCGAGGCGCTCCGCACCCGCGCCTTCTGGATGATCTCGCTCGGCCACGGCTCCGCGCTGCTCATCGTCGGGTCGGTGATGGCGCACCTCTACCTGCACCTGACGCTGTCGCTCGGCTACTCGGACGCGTGGGCGTCCGCGTTCGTCGGGATCATGACGGGCAGCCAGATCGTGGGGCAGGTCGTCGGCGGCTACCTGGGCGACCGCATCAGCAAGCGCCTGATCGTGATCACCTGCATGGTGATGCACGCCGTCGGCCTGCTGCTCCTCGCGCACGTCGATGCGGTCGCCGCCACCGTCGCCTTCGCCGTGCTGCACGGCAGCGCGTGGGGTGCGCGCGGCCCGCTGATGCAGGCGATCCGGGCCGACTATTTCGGCCGCGCCTCGTTCGGGAAAATCATGGGCTGGTCGTCGATGATCACGATGTTCGGCACCGTCAGCGGCCCGTTCATCGTCGGCTGGCTCTACGACCAGTCCAACTCGTACGCCTTCGGCTTCACGCTGATCGCGCTGCTGTCCGTGCTCGGCTCGGTCTTCTTCATCCTCGCGACGCGCCCCCCGCTCCCGAAGCGCCCCGAGGGCGCCGAGCCCCCCGCCGAGCCGCCCTCGGTCGTCGCCGGCGCCCACTAGGAGGCGGCCAATGCGCCCGATCCCGAACGCGCGCCAGCGGATCGGCCTGGCGGTCGGACTTGGCGTCGGCCTGCTGGTGGCGGCTGCGACGGTGCCGGCGTGGGCGGCGCCCGTGCCCGACGGCTCGTACTCCGGCGCGACCACCGACGGCGACTCCGTGGCGATCACGATGAACAGCGCGGGCACCGCGGTCTCGACGTTCGCCGTCGCGCCCCCGCCGACGCAGTGCCCGGGCCGCGTCGAGGCGACGAACCTCGAGGTGGGGAACAACGCGTTCGTCGGGCGGGCGGGCGTGAGCGGTGCACCCACGATCCCCCTCGCGTACGCGGGATACGTGGGCGACGCCGGCGCGATCGCCGGGGGCTTCGCGGTCGGGGGCAACATCCCCGGGACGACGTGTCCCGGCCCGGCTGGCGTCTTCACAGCCACCGAGCGCTCGCACCAGGGCGCACGCGGCATCGGCGGAGCACCGGGCGCGACCTACCGCGGTTCCGTCCGCACGTTCACCGGCATCACCGGCCCGAGGACCGTGGGCACCGTCACCGTGACGATGGGCTCCGACGGCAAGACCATCGAGCGCCTCGATGTCGCCGTCACCTCCTCCGGGTGCTCCTATCCGGTAACGATCACCAACGAGCAGCTGACGGACGGGAAGGTATTCCGATCCTCCGCCCGGCCGCCGCTCACCTCGACCGGCTCGATCGCCGTCGTGGGTGTCGTGCGGGACGAGTGGCGGCTCGGCGGCGCGATCGCCTACCCGGCGATGGGCGTCTTCCCGACCTCCTACTGCGCCTCGATGACCGTCGAGTGGAGCGCGGAGCGCGAGGGCGCGCCGGATACGTCGGGGCGCTTCGCGGCGCCGCCGGTGTTCACCGCGTCGGGACAGGCGTTTGCGGTGTTCCTCGGCGGCTCGGTGGCGCAACTGCGTGCGGCCGCCGCGACCGGCGGCGCCGGCGGCGCGTGGGTGCAGGACGCGGACGGCGTCTACCGCCTGCTCGTCGTGGACGGCCCGGCATTCCTCGGCGCGGACTTCGAGGCGCGCTTCCCCGCCGGCTTCACGGCGGCGACCTCGGTCATCCTGACGCGCGCGTAGCTTGCGGCGGAAGCCGAGGCACACGCGCCGCCACGCGCCCTAGTGGTGCATGTGCGCGTGCATCGAGTGGTCCATCGAGTACTCCGCGCGCCGGAACAGCATCGCGACGTACATCCCGACGAGCATCGCGAGGTGCCCCGCGACGTTGAGGGTGACCTCCGAGATCAGCCCCAGCCACATCGGCACGAGGAACGCGAGGAAGGGGAGCGTCATGCCGACCGCCATCTCCGCGGTGCGCTCCCAGGTGTGCCCGCGGTAGCGCATCCACGCGATCATGCCGATGTTCATGCTCGTCGCCATCGCGAGCGTGCGGATCGTCGGGTCGAACATGAACGAGTACCCGAGCCACCGCGAGGTCATCATGAACGGCGGCGTCAGCAGCATCATCCCGGCCACCATCGCGGCGACCATCTCCAGGTAGTGACGGGCGAACGGGGACATCGAGGCGCTCCGCTTCCGGGGCGCTCCCGCGCAGCCCCGCGTGGGAGCGTAGCGGGCGCGCGGTGCTGGCCACAGTGCGCGCGGGACCGTCGCGCGCGGGACGTTCGTCCCGCGCCGTGCCCGTGGCGACCTGCCGGCGGCTAGCGGGTGAGCGTGACGGCGACGGGGCCGGCGATCCCGACCGGGAACGCCGCCGTGAAGGCGTCACGCAGGAAGGCGGGCGCACCCACGATCAGCAGGTGGTACGCCCCGCTCCCATCCTGCACCCACGCGCCCGTCCCTCCCGCGGCGGCGACCGCCGCCTCCAGCGCGACGGCCGTGCCGCCGCCGAAGACCGCGGACGCACTCCTGCCGGTCCCGAAATTGGGTGGAGCGAGGAACGTCCCGCCTCCCGCCGCCGCCGGAGCAGGTGTCGGAGCGGGCGTGGGGATGGGTGTCGCGGTCGCCGGCGCCTCGACGGTGGGGACGGCCGCCGCGACCGACCACGTGAGCGCGAGGTGCGGACACGCGCCGGTCCCCTTCAGCAGTACGAACCCCTGCAGGCCGGGCGGCACGACCACCGCCGCGAACGACCCCGTCGCTCGGACCAGCTGGGCCGACGCACCGTTGACCTGCGCCGCGGAGGAGGCATCCGTCGCCAGCGCGTAGGTGCAGCCGTCCCGCGCCGCCTCGAGCCGGACGGACTGCACGACGTGATCGGCGTCCACCGTGAGCGTGCCCGTACCCACCGCGGTCTGACCGCCCAGCGGCGTGAGGCCGCCGCTGTATGTCGAACTCGCCGCGAACGCGTTGCGCGGCGGCACGATCGTGTCGGTGGTCGCCACCCAGGTCGCCAGGTGCGGCCCGCACTCGCCCGGCGCATTCGCGGTGATGATGCCGGCGACGGAGTGATACACGGGCGGGGCCGCGTGCGCCGCGACGTTGACGTCCGACAGGTTCGTCGACTTGCGATCGAGGCCGCCGAACCGCAGGCCGTCCGGGGCGACCGGGTACGGGTTGCTGAATGTGGTCTGACACCCGTTCGGGAGCCGGCCGCCGAAGTCGAACGAGGAGACCGTGTTCCAGCCGCTCTGGACGGCGATGCCCACCGTGCCGCCGTCGCTCATCGTGCCGCTGTAGGGGACGACCGGGGCAATCGGGAACCCGGCGCTGGCGACCTGTGGCACCGCGAGCGCGAACAGGGTGAGCGCGACGATGCCCCATCGGGCGCGAGGCGTGACACGCGGGCGCGTCATGGTGTCCTCCGCTACCTCGGCCGGACCTCCGCCTCCACCTCGCGTCGCACGAGGCGGACGACCTTCACGCTGACCATCATCGCCAGCGCGATCTCGTCATCGGAGCGGCCGGCGAGGATCCAGGCACGCATGCGCTGGTATTCCTCGCCGGCCGTCCCGTACATCACTCGGGGACTAGGCCTCGATCAGCTGGCGCAGCACGTACTGCAGGATGCCGCCGTGCTGGTAGTACTCACCCTCGACCACGGTGTCGATGCGGCTGCGCACCTGGAACGTGGTCTCCTTGCCGGCGTCGGACACCGCCCGCACCGTGAACGTCTGCTTCGGGCTGATGCCCGCCGCGACGCCCTCGATGTCGTAGCGCTCCGTGCCGTCCAGGCCGTGCGTCTCCAGCGTCTCGCCCGGCATGAACTCACACGGCAGGATGCCCATGCCGATGAGGTTGCTGCGGTGGATGCGCTCGAAGGACTGCGCGATGACCGCCTTCACGCCCTGCAGCAGCGGCCCCTTGGCCGCCCAGTCGCGCGAGGAGCCCGTGCCGTACTCCTTGCCGGTGACGATGATCGTGGGCACGCCGTCCGCCATGTACTTCTCGGCGGCGTCCCAGATCGTCAGCTCCTCGCCGTCCGGGAGGTGCTTCGTCCAGTTGCCCTCCTTGCCGGCCAGGGCGTTCTTCAGGCGCACGTTCGCGAACGTGCCCCGCCTCATCACCTCGTAGTTGCCGCGGCGCGCGCCGTACTGGTTGTAGTCCTTCGGCAGCACCACGTGCTGCTCCAGGTACTGCGCCGCCGGCGAGTTCCGCGCGATCCCGCCCGCGGGCGAGATGTGGTCGGTGGTCACGGAGTCGCCGAGGATTGCCAGCACGCGCGCGTCGTGGATGTCCTGACGCGGCTCCGGGTTGCGCGGCAGGTTCTCGAAGAACGGGGGCCGGCGCACGTACGTCGACTGCTGGTCCCAGCCGAAGAGCTCGCCCGTGGGGGCGGGCACGGCAGCCCACTTGTCGTCGCCGTCGAAGACGTTGCTGTACTCGTGCACGAACATGTCGCGCTTCACGGAAGAGGCGATCGCCTGGCTCACCTCGGCCTGCGAGGGCCAGATGTCCTTCAGGTACACCGGGCCGTTCGCGCCCTCGCCCAGCGGCTCGTTCGTGAGGTCGATGTCCGTGCGGCCGGCCAGCGCGTACGCGACGACCAGCGGCGGCGAGGCGAGGTAGTTGGAGCGCACCTTGTTGTGGACGCGCGCCTCGAAGTTACGGTTGCCGGAGATGACCGCGGCGACCGCCAGGTTGCCCGCGTCCACCGCCGCCTCCACCGGCTCCGGCAGCGGGCCGGAGTTGCCGATGCAGGTGGTGCAGCCGTAGCCGACCAGCTCGAAGCCGAGCTCGTCCAGGTAGTCCGTCAGGCCGGCCTCGTTCAGGTAGTCCGTGACCACCTTCGAGCCCGGCGCGAGCGAGGTCTTCACCCACGGCTTGGTGCGCAGGCCCGCCTCCACCGCCTTCTTCGCCAGCAGCCCGGCGCCCACCATCACTTCCGGGTTGGAGGTGTTGGTGCACGAGGTGATCGCGGCGATCACCACGGAGCCGTTGCCCAGCGGGTAGGTGGTGCCGTCGTCGTTCACCGTCAGCGGCTCGCGCGAGGCGCCCTGCCCGATCCACTGCTCCGCGTCCTTCACGGCCGCGTCCTTCATCGCCGTCAGGGCGATGCGGTCCTGCGGGCGCTTCGGCCCCGCCAGGCTCGGCACGATGCTGCCGAGGTCGAGGTCGACGACCTCGGAGTAGGTGGGTTCAGGAGCGTCCGGGGTGTTCCAGAGGTTCTGCGCCTTGCAGTACGCCTCCACCAGCGCGACCTGCTCGTCGCTGCGGCCGGTGAAGCGCAGGTAGTTGACGGTCTCCTCGTCGGTGGGGAAGAAGCCGACGGTGGCGCCGTACTCCGGGCACATGTTGGCGATCGTGGCGCGCGTGGTGAGCGCCAGCTCAGCGAGGCCCGGGCCGAAGAACTCCACGAACTTCCCGACCACGTTGCGCGCGCGGAGCATCTCCGTGACGCGCAGCACCAGGTCGGTGCCCGTCGCCCCTTCCGGCAGCGAGCCGGTCAGGCGCACGCCCACCACCTGCGGGATCAGCATGGCGATCGGCTGGCCGAGCATGGCCGCCTCCGCCTCGATGCCGCCGACGCCCCAGCCGACGACGCCCAGGCCGTTGATCATCGTCGTGTGGGAGTCGGTGCCGACCACGGTGTCGGGGTACGCCTCGCCGCGGTCGTTCGTCATGACGGTCTGGCCCAGGTACTCCAGGTTCACCTGGTGGCAGATGCCGGTGCCGGGCGGGACGACGCGGAAGTTGTTGAAGGCGCCCTGCGCCCACTTCAGCAGCTGGTAGCGCTCCATGGAGCGCTCGTACTCGATCTCCGTGTTGATGCGGAACGCGTCGTCGATGCCGAAGACGTCCACCTGCACCGAGTGGTCAATGACAAGGTCGACCGGCTGCAGCGGGTTGATCTTCGCCGGGTCGCCGCCCAGCGCGGCCATCGCGTCGCGCATCGCGGCCAGGTCCACCACGGCGGGGACGCCGGTCAGGTCCTGCAGCAGCACGCGCCCCACCGTGAAGGCGATCTCGTTGTCCGGGTCCTCGGTCGGGTTCCAGTTGGCCACCGCCTCCACCTGGGCCTTGTCCACGCTCACGCCGTCCTCGGTCCGGAGCAGGTTCTCCAGGAGGATGCGGTGCGTGAACGGGAGGCGGTTGAGGTCGATCCCCAGCGCACGCGCCGCCGTGTCCAGCCGGTAGATCGTGTAGGTCTGGTTGCCGACCTGCAGCGTGTCCCGAGCACCAAAGCTGTTCAGATTCTCCGCCACCGTGGGCCCCCATCCTTCATGCCGCGCAGGCACCGTCACACGTCACGGCGCGCACCGAGGTCACCCGGTACCGCGTCCGCGCCGGCGCATCGTAATCGATCCGTCGCTGATGTCCGAGGGTACCCCCGGGGGGCCCGTCGCTGGCAATCAGTTCGGCGATGCCCGGAAGCACCCCGGCATGTGGTCGTCCACCAGCCCGCACGCCTGCATGAAGGCGTACGCCGTGGTCGGCCCCACGAACCGGAACCCCGCCCCGCGCAGGGCCCGGCTCAGCGCCCGGGACTCCTCCGTCTCCGCCGGGAAGTCCTCCAGCCGCGCCCACCGGTTCCGCCGGGGCGTCCCGCCCACGATCCCCCACGCGAGCGCGGACAGCGCCTCCGGTCCGCCGAGCGCGACCGTGGCGGCGGCATTCTGGATCGTCGACTCGATCTTGCCGCGGTGGCGGATCACGCCGGGGTCCTGGAGCAGCCGCGCCACGTCCGCCTCCGTCATCGCCGCGATGCGCTCCACGTCCCAGCCGAGGAACGCCGCGCGGTAGCCCTCGCGCCGGTGCAGGATGGTGCGCCAGGACAGCCCCGCCTGCGCACCCTCCAGCGTGAGGAACTCGAAGAGCACCCGGCCGTCACGGACGGGGACGCCCCATTCCTCGTCGTGGTAGCGGCGCATCAGTTCGTCGTCGCCCTCCGCCCACGTGCAGCGCTCGATCTCCGGCATCGGACCACCTCGGACTGGACAGGACTGGCACCGGCGAGGGTACGAGAACGGCCGGACGCTTGCGCGTCCGGCCGTGTCCAGGTGCCCGCTCAGGGGCGAAGGGGCGGACCGTTACTTGACGGTCAGCGTGCCCTTCATGCCCGCCTCCTTGTGACCGGCGACGGTGCAGTAGTACTCGTACGTGCCGGCCTCGTCGGCCGTGAGCTCGAGCTTGCCCGCGCCCTTCGCCTTGAGGGCGGCGTGCACGGCGTACTTGTCGGTCTTCGCGTCCTTGCCCTCGAACGTCGCCTTGCCGGCGATCTTGTCGATGGTGAAGTCGTGCTCCAGCGCGCCGACGTTGTTCAGGTTGATCGTCAGTGCCTGGCCCTTCGTCGCGGACAGCGCCGTCTTGTCGAACTTGATGTCCTCCAGCTTGAGCGCGACCGGCCCGGCCGCCGCCGCGGGCGCGTCCGCCTTGGCCGAGGTCGGCTTGGCCTCCTCGGCGCCGCCGCCGCAGGCCGTCACGAGCAGGCTGAGCGAGGCCGCACCAACCACCAGAGCAGTGCCAAACTTGCGAATCAACTCGGTCCCTTTCTTCGGCTCCGAGGCCGTTCCAGTCGTGCCTCGACGATCGCAGCGCCCACACCTAGCGGCAATACGGGGTGGCCAGAGTCGGGACGTTCGGGCCGCACGTTCCGGGCCCAACGTCCCCCGGGTCGCGGGGGCGTGGAACCCCCTGTTGTGCGCAAGCCTCCGGCGGCGATAGCATGATCGAGGACGGTCCGCTCGCGGGCGGTTAGCTCAGTTGGTACGAGCGCTCGCTTCACACGCGAGAGGTCACTGGTTCGAGTCCAGTACCGCCCACCAGCGAAGCGAGCCGGCGACGGGAACCTGTGCCGAAGTGGCGGAACCGGCAGACGCGCTACGTTCAGGGCGTAGTGAGCTTACGCTCGTGCGAGTTCAAATCTCGCCTTCGGCACCATCTTCCGTCGTGGTTGTTTCGTTCGAGGTCGTGCGCTCGTAGCTCAGGGGATAGAGCGCTGCCCTGCGGAGGCAGAGGCCGGAGGTTCGAATCCTCCCGGGCGCACCATTCGCACCTCGACACCGTCCACGCCACCCACACCACGCCAGCAGCACGCGAGCGCACAGCGCGACCCCGCAGCGCGACCCTGCCGCGCTGTGCGCGGCCTCGGGACGTCGAGGACGATCGGGACGGTGGGCGCGCTAGTCGGCGCGCGCGCGGCAGCGCCGCGGGGCGCGCACGGCGCGCGGACGGTTGATCCGGGCGCCGGCCTCGGCGGCCTCGTCCGGGGGCTCGGTGAGCAGCAGGCCGCAGCCCGGGCACGCCCGGATCGGCACACGGACGCGCTCGCTGTCGGCGGCCACCAGGTGCCAGCCGCGCGCGGCGTCCCAGTGCACGCCCACCTCCTGCAGGTCGCATTCGTGCCCGAACATCGGCAGGTCGTCGACGTCCGGGTCGGAGTACCAGGTGCCCGGGATCTTCATCGGCGCCCCCTGCGGCCTCGGACTGGTGGAAATCTCCTCCAGTTAGCGGGTTTATAACAGATCGAGGGGCGCCTCGCCCACGGAGACGCCGGATCGCCCGGCGGTACGATTGATCCGATGACCGACGAATCCGTGCTCCACCAGGTCCACTCGCTCCCGGAGCGGCCCGGCGTCTACATCATGCGAGACGCCCGGGGCGACGTCGTCTACATCGGCAAGGCGACGCGCCTGCGCGACCGCGTGCGCTCCTA
>JBFWQJ010000040.1:0-15195 GCA_050249515.1 Dehalococcoidia bacterium
TGTCCGCGAGGTGTTCGCGGATGACTCGATCCAAATCATCGTAGAACTGACAGGAGATGCGCGTCGGGGGGCGGACTACATCCTGGAGGCGATTCGGCGAGGGAAGCACGTCGTGACCGCGAACAATGCCGCCGTAGTGGAACGATGGCCCGAGATCTTGCGCGCCGCGGTCGAGCACCGTGTGTGCGTCGGCCTCGAAGGAACGGTTGGGGGCGGGATGCCTGCCGTACAAGTCATCGGCCGACATGCTTCGAACGACGACCTCCAGTGGTTCGCAGGGATCCTCAACGGGACATCCAACTTCATCCTATCCCGCATGAGTGAAGAGGTCGCGGCCGGTCGCCGCATGTCCTTTGATGACGCTATGGAGGAGGCTCGGGCACGGGGGTTCGCGGAGCCCTGTCCGCCCGAGGGAACGGCCTTCGTTGACTCTGACCTGAGCGGGACGGACACGAAGTACAAGGTGGCAATCCTCGCTGGTCTCGGGTTTCGGACATCGGTGTCACTGGACCACATCTACTGCGAGGGCATCGCGGACGGACGAAGCGCATCTGATGACCGCATCTTCCCGGCCGACCTTCACTGGCTTCAGCGGAAGACAAATTTCGAACTGAAGTTGGTCGGAGTGGGACAGCGGACGGAGGCGGGACTCCTAATGCGCGTCCACCCAGCGTTAGTTGACCGGGACTCGCAGCGGGAGATGGCCGCGGTTCGAGAAGAGTCGAACGGACTGAGCTTCTTCGGGGCGTGGCTCGGCGAGCAGTTCCTCTCAGGGCCGGGCGCTGGCGCTCGCCCGACGGCGATTTCGGTGGCGAGCGACGTGTACGCGATCGCACGAGGCATGGAAGCCCGTGGAGGCATGGGAGTCCGTGGCGAGCCTAACGTATGTGCGGAGACGGAGGTGCCAGTCACGCGCCTCGACACCTATCGAACACGTGGCTTCATCCGATCGTTCTCCCCGAACGTCAAAGGGGTGCTCGCGGCCAAGCTCAAGGCGATCGAGAAGTTCGTGAGCGTGAACGGGGCCGCGAACATTCGCGAGTTCACGGAAAATGGGATGGAGGCGGACTACATCGAGATCGATAGCGTTGAAGACGCTGATGCGCGCAAGGCCGTGGAAGCGTTGAGTAGGCTGACGGACGTGAAGTTCGTTCGCTACCTCAGAGTGCTGGACCTCTAGCACAACGGGTCCCGCCGCGAAGCGGGCTCGCTCCAGTTCGAGTCGGGTTTGCGGAGGCGGTATCGAGTCGTTGCGGCACCGCAAACCGAGTGTCGAATTCGCCCGCGATCAGCTAGCAAGGACTCGACGGCGCGCTGCATCGACCCCTGCGGGCGAGTCCTGGTCGCGAGGTTGCCGGAACCGGTGCCGACTCCCCGGGTGCCAGATGAAGCCCGCGCGTGACTGCCGCTGGGTGCAGTCACGTGACTGTCGGCGGGCTGACCTCTCGCTGAGATTCTGAGGCAGGCTCAGCTCTCACAAACGTGCACTGGTGGGTGGCGTGCGATCCCGGCTGTCCTTCGTAGTGTGAAGACCACCGAGAAGGTAGCCGCAAGAGAGCAACGGACTACGAGCGAGCGAACGCAAGTATCTCTGCGATGTCGCCACCGTCGGCGACCTGCAGGGCTGCGCGGTAGCGGGCCCGCAGCTCATCGGTGCCTATCTCTAGGTCGGATCCCCAACTGAACGGGCGTCTGCCTAGGCTACTGATCAGGCAATCAGCCGCGATCCGTCCGTGGCGCCCGTTGCCGTTGGGAAATGGATGGATCGCCACGAGGCGATGGTGGAATCGAACTGACAGTTCATCCGGGGCGTAAGTGTTGTATTCGACCCATGCCTTCGTGTCCTCCACGAGGCTCCGGACGTCGGTAGCGATCCGGTTGTGATCGACACCGATGTTCGTGTCTCGTCTACGGTACTGGCCGGCCCATTCCCAGACATCGCCGAACATCGCCTTGTGAAGATCGCGCAGGTACTTGTCATCGAGGAGCTGGGCGGTGGTCGGTTGTCGCCGGAGCATTGCCTGCACGATGTTCCGCTGCTCTGCATCGAAGAGGTCGCCACGGGTCGCGATGTACGTTGGGATGAGGCCGAGCCGGTCGTCCTCCGGCAGCTCGGTGTGCCCGTCACCAACGGGTACCAGAGGGTCCGTCATAGGGGTGATGTGGATTCCGTCCACAGCCCTCTCTGGTCGACGAATCGGCGCGCGAGGTCGTCGAGTTGGGCGCTGGTATCCGCGTCGGTCACCGTCTGGTCCTCAAGCCGGCTGTGATGCGCCACGTGCCCAAGGTGCTCGGCCGCTTTGCGACGCGCCTGCGCCCTGACGGTCGCTTCGAGGCTCTTTCGGGGGCGCAAGAAGTAGACAAGCTCGCAGTCGAGAGCGGCGGCCGCCCGTTGGAGCGTCTCTAGCTTTATTGTTCCGCGTTCCTCGCTGCGTTCGAGGTCGGGGATCGTCTGCTGGGTGACACCCATCCGGACTGCCAGCTCCTGGCCGGACATTCCGAGTGCATCCCGAATGGCGCGGATCCAGCCTCTATGCGGGCGCGGCTCATCGCCGAGCGCTCGAAGGCGCTCGAAGCGGGCATCGAGCCGGGAACGGGCAATAGAAGCTCGGGGTGTCATAGAAGTAAGTATTACTGGCTATGACCAGTAAGTCAATGTACTGATAACAGGTTGTGGATTGTAAAGCATTTTGTGAATTACTGGCCGCAGACAGTGATTCATATCCGGCAGGATCGGTTCCACGCCTGCTTCTCGTCGCCGGAGGCCCAGGGCCGTGCCTGGTCGTGCGCCCAGAGCCCTGCTTGCTTCACTCTGAACTCACCTGTTTCGACGTTCACCTCGGCGGGCGCCGTTGTGGGCGGCGCAGGCGTCGAGCCGAAGCCGGGTATAGACTTGGTCGGTGCAGACCACCCGCGTGAGAGCGGCAAGTGCGGTCGAGCGGCCCCTGCCCAGCCGCCTCAACGAACGTCCCATTGGTTGCGGGACTGCACTCGAGAACCGCCCGAGCATCACTGGTCTCGCACGCTAGATTGGTGGCGGACGAGACCGCGAGGTAGCCCGATCCACGTGGAGGCCTGGTAGAGCCTCGGGCTCGAGACGCGGCACTTGGTCCAGATCGCATGAAGTCGACCTATGCCGCATCTCTGGACCTGCTCAGCCCGCCGACCATGTCGTCCCCGCGCGCCTACCGCAGAGAGGATGGCGCGACCCGATTGGATCAGCGCTTGGGCCAGAGGAAGGCCCCGAGCCCCTCGATAACCGCCGGGAGGGCCGTCGCCATCAGTTCCGGCGTGGCGGCGCTGCCATCGAGCGGACGTACCGTCAGCGCCAACGGAGCGCGCATGGCGGCGACGTGTTGCTCCTGGGCACTCCGCTCCGCCAGCAGCGTGCCAAGCTGACGACGCAAGTAGTCCATTCGCTCCTCCCAGGGATGTGCTTCGTCGAACGTCGAGCACCACCGCGCGACCGCCGCTTCCGCGCCCACCAAGGACGTAAGCGGACCCCGATCGCCCAGCCGCGAGAGGGCATCTGACAGCGTGCGCTCGTGGGCAGCGATCACCGCCTCGACGATGTCGCGACATCCGTCGACCACCCGCCCCTGCAGCGCAGTCGGCAACAGGCCCAGGTCGTCCGCCCATACCCGCGACAGGTCGTCCACCTCGACCGGTAGTCGTGGGAACCGCGCGATGAGCTCCCCGACGACCTCGGTCTTGCCGCGCTCAACGAACGTCTCCGCGGTGCGAAGGGCCGCACGCAACGCAAAGGACGCGTCGGCATTCCCGTCGCTGCGGGTGTCCACCAGCCCGAGCACGTCCCGCACTTCGCTGGCGCGCAGCTCATTAGCCTGGGCCTCGTTCGTGAGTTCCTCGAAGCCCCCGGCCGCCATCGCGAACGAGGACGGCGTCCACGCGGTCTGCCTCCACTCCTGCGCACGGGCTTCCAGGCGCTCCGTGAGAGACCGCGCGCATGCCGCGATCTGGGCGGCGACTGCCTCGCGGATCGGGGAGCGGTGTTCGTCCGACAGCCGAGCCCATTGCTTCGTGAGCTCGGGGAGCTCGTTTGCTCCAGTGCCTCCGAGGCAGGTCATCGCGACGTCGAGGACCGACTCCTGGAGTGCGTCCTGACTCGCGTACCGGGCCAGTTCGACACGAGCCGAATCTCGCTCGACGCGGAGCTGTTCGTTTGCGGCCTCACGCTCAGCGCGCTGCTGTCTCTCTTCCAGCACGAGGCGTTCGAGCGCTCTGGACTTGGCTGTCGCGGTTCGCAGCTGTTCGTCGCGTTGAGCAATCGTCCCGACAGCGTCCGCGAGGCGGGCGTTCGCGTAGTTCGCCGCCTGCCGGGCCAGGTCCCGCTCGGCGACGGCGGCGTCGCCTTCCCGGCGTAGGCGACCGTTGTCTCGTTCGAGTTCCGTAATGCGCCTGCCGGCCCCCGCCGCGAATCGCGCTCGTTCCTGCTCCGCTCCGGCAGCGAAGGCGGCATCGAGTGCGGCCTGGCTCGCTGCCGCGCCGCCCACGGCCTGCTCTCGCGCGTAGTCACCGGGAGAGAGTCCGCGGGCCGCCGCGGCGGCGACGATCTCCTCGTACTGCTCGGGCGACTGCGTCCGGAACGTGATCGGGCGGCGCTCCTTGTTGTACTGCGCGTCGTCGGGGGCACGGTTGCGGGCACGAGGCATCGAGACTCCTATCGACGGCGCTTGCGCGGCGGCGTCGTCCCCTGGATCAGTTCGCGGTCGCGAGCGGCGAACTGATCGATCGGCGAGTGCCCCCGCGCCCGCTTGAGACGCTCGCTCTGCGCGGCGTGGACGTAGCGCTCGGTCATCTCCGGGGAGCTGTGGCCCATGTAGTGCTGCAGCGTGATCGTCGGCATGTCCTGCTCCTGCGCGCGGATCGCGTAGGTGTGCCGCAGAAGGTGCGGGTGCAGGCGGGCGATCCCCGTCCGACTTCGCGCGCGCTGGAACAGCATCGTCACCGCCTTCGGCGTCATCGGGTACCCGTCGGGGGACAGGAAGAACGTCGTCACCAGCGGCGAAGCCGGATCCGGTCGAAAGAACTCCGCGTACTTCCGCAGCACTTTCTCGGTGAGGTGGCCGAACGGCACCGACCGCTCCTTGCGCCCCTTCCCGAGCACGCGCACATAGCCGGCATCGAGGTCCACGTTCCGGTCCTGGAGCCCCGTCAGTTCGGCGAGGCGGAGCCCGGTGTCGAGGAGCAGCAGGAAGATGGCGCGGAGGCGGCATTCGGTCGGGATCGTGTCGCTGTACGTCTTGAGCAGCACGCGCTGCTCGTCCTCGGTCAGCGGCACGAGCTCACGGCGGGTGAGCCGTGGCATGCGCAGGGCGTACAGCGGGTTTCGGTCGACGTAGCCTTCGCGCTCGAACCACAGCCCGAACGTCTTCAGGTTGCGCGCGTACTGGTGCAGCGTGGCACTCGAGATCTTCTGGTCCGGCTGCCCCTGCGGGATGTAGCGGTGCCCGGCCCACTTCGGCACGTCCATCGTGTCGCTCAGGAACATGCGTACCCGGCCGACGGTGAAGTCTCCGAAGAGCGGCTCGCGGCCCTCGATCGTCTCGAACCAGCGGGCGAATCGGGTGAACGTGTACTCGTACGCCTGGATCGTCCGCGGGCTCTTCTGCTCCGACCGCAACTGCGCGTTGAACATGCGCGTGAAGCGGGTCAGCGCAATCGGCTGTGGATCGAAACCCGGCTCGATCGGTGAGGTGTTCGACATGGCCACGACGGTAGATTCCTGCTCCGCGCGCCGCTAGATACACGTGCGATCACGAGTCGTTACAGCCTCGCAAACCGAGTGCCGTATTCGTCCGTGATCCGCTAGCAAGGACTCGACAGCGCGCTGCATCGACCCCTGCGGGTGATGCGCGGAATCTGGCGTGGGGGGACATTCAGGAGGAAGCAGCGTGAGGCCGGTTGGGAAGCAGATGCTCTGCCAACTGAGCTACTCCCGCGCTCGCAAGTCATCATAGTGCATGGTGGGCGGTAGGCCACAGTGCGCGCGCCCCTCGGTGGTCGCCCTCGCGGGAATGGTGTCGCCCGACACAGGTAGTTGCCAGCATAGAACGCACGTTCTATATTGCGCGCGTGAAGCGAACGCCCGGGTTGCGCGAGACGACCGTACGGTCGGTGCTGACACCGACTGGAGGGTTCATCGATGGGTTCACCCATTCACTGAACCCCTACATGGGGTGTGGGTTCGGCGCGGGAGGGTGCGGGGCGTACTGCTACGTGGCGGAGTCACCCATCGGACTGTATGCCGGCCTGCCGTGGGGCGAGTGGATCGAGGTGAAGGCGAACGCCGCTGCGGTGCTCAGCCGAGAGCTCTCCGCAATCGCCGACCTCCAGGGCGTCCGCGTGTTCATGAGCTCGGCGACCGATCCGTACCAGCCGGCAGAGCGGGCCGCCGAAGTGACGCGCGGCGTGCTTCAAGCATTCTCGCGGCAGCCGATCGGACTGCTGATCGTGCAGACGCGGTCCCCGTTGGTCGAGCGTGACCTCGATGTCCTCGCATCGATGCCGTTCGCGTGGCTGTCGATGACGGTCGAAACCGATGATGACGCCATCCGCCGTGCGCTGACGCCGACCTGCCCGAGCATCGACCGGCGGTTCGAGGCGATGCGTCGTGCGCGGGAGGCGGGCGTACACGTGCAGGCGACCGTGAGTCCCGCCTTCCCGCACGACGCCGGGCGCTTCGTGGATCGACTGGCCGAGGTTGCGGATCGCGTGATCGTGGACACGCTGTGCGGGGACGGTGCCGGCGGGAAGCGCAGTGCACGGCGACCGATCGTGCCTCGACTCGCTTCGCTGGGGGTCGAGGACTGGCGCGACGAGACCGCGGCGCGCGCGCTCTTCGAGCAGCTCAGGAGGCGCCTGGGCGATGATCGCGTGGGCTGGTCGCAGGAGGGATTCAACGCGCTCGCGGTGCAAGCACGTGATCGCCGGACCTCGGCGGCATCCGCATGACCACGAGCGAGGCGGTCGAGCAGGTGCGCGGCCTGGACATTCGCTCGGTCGGAGTGTCCTCGATCCTGACGCCCGCATCCGGGTTCATGAGCCGGTACCGGTACACGCTGAACCCGTATTCCGGCTGCTCGTTCGGATGCTCGTACTGCTACGCCCGATACTTCACGCAGCGCCTCAGCGACCGCGAACACTGGGGGCGCTGGGTGGGCGTCAAGGAGCGGGCGCGAGCCGCGCTTCGACGCGCCTGTGCACGCGGCGATCTCGTCGACGGGGACGCCATCTACATCTCCACCGTCACTGACCCGTACCAGCCGATCGAACGTCGTCTCCGGCTGACGCGTGGACTGCTCGAGGATCTCCTGGAGTTCGGCATTCAGCCGCGGATGACCATCCAGACGCGCAGCCCGCTTGTCGTGAGAGACCTCGATCTGTTGCGCCAGTTCGAGCACGTGCGCGTGAACATGACGGTGACAACCGACGACGACGCCGTGCGCAGGCGCTACGAGCCGTCGTGCCCGCCGATCGAGGCACGCCTCGACGCGGCTCGGCTACTGGCCGATGCCGGCCTGCCGATCGGCATCTCGCTCAGCCCGCTGCTGCCGCTGCGGGATGCGCGGGCGTTCGGCGCGCACCTCGCGGAGTTCGACGCGGCCGAGTACGTCACGCAGTACGTGAAACTGGGCGGCGGGTGGTTCGTGAGCGGGACGCCCGAGGTGGTGACGCAGACGCTGCGCGACGACGGCTGGGATGAGCGCTCGTACCACCGCGCCGTCCGTGACCTCCGCGCGGGACTCGGCGAACGCGTGCTCCTCGAAGGAATGGGGGGGTACGCGCCCGCCGAGTAGACCGCTAGCGTGCCCGCTCGGGGGGTGCGGCGGGCTTCCCGCCTGCGACCGCCAGCACGACGCGCAGCGCGGTGACGGCGCTCAGCACCATCGACGTGCCGAGGTACAGGAACTGCGCCCCGGCGGTCTCGCTGTCCGTGCCGGCGGTAATGCTGTGCACGATCGCGAGGATCATCGCGCCGAACGCGAGCGCGTGGATCGCCCGCCACGCCGCGTACGGGACGCGCGCCCGCATCCACGAAGTGGCGGCGATGAGCGCGAGGACGAGCCCCGCGACGGTGCCCATCGCGATCTCGCCGGTGAGACGCTCGGACGCGAACGGGATGATCGAGGCCCACGGCGTCACGCCGGACTCGGCGTGCGTCACGAGCACGACGACGTGCAGCACGGTCGCGATCACGGCCGCCAGCGTCCACTCCTGGTGTAGGTCCATCACCCACTTCTGCGAGATGCGCCCGCCGAACCCCTTCGAGGAGACGAGCACCCCGAACACCATCGACAGCCAGAGCGCGACATAAGCGAGGAAGCCGAGCGCGCGGCCCGCCCACCACAGCAGAGGCTGCTCCGCGAACGCCATCGCGCTCCACAGCTCGAGCAGCAGGAACGTCCCGACGGCGCCCGCGGTGCCGAACAGGAGCGCCACCAGCGGGGCGGGGAGGCCCGAGGTCGCCGGGGCGGGGTTCAGACGAGCCATTGCCGCATCCCTTCCGTCATCTCCCAACCGGCGTCGCGCAGCAGGAGCGCCTCCGCCTCAAGGGCGGGCAGGGCGGCCAGCGAGCGCGCCGGCTGTGCGATGAGCGCGGTCGCCAGCGCATCCGCGGTTGCGGCGTCGACCGCGACCACCACGGCGTCCATCACCGCGTGCCGGGACGGCGCGCCGCGCTCCGGGTCGATGATGTGGTGGGCGTCCTCCCCACGCGCCGGCCAGCGGCGGCGTCGGGTGGAGGAGGTGCAGACCGCGCCCGACTCCAGGCTCACCGCGAGGCCGTCGCCGGCTCCCACCACCCACGGCTCGCCGCGCTCGTCGCGGCCGGCGACGCGGATGTCGCCCCCGCCGTCGACCAGGTAGTCGGTGCAGCCGGCCGCCTCCAGTTGCTCGGCGACGCGGTCCACCGTCCAGCCCTTGGCGATGCCGCCGAGGTCGAGCGTGCCCGTGCCCGTGAGCCGGACGATGCCGCGCTTCACCTCGACATGCAGTCCGGCGACCGGGGGCGCGAAGGCCAGCGGCGCCCCACCGCGGGCGCGCAGCACCTCGAAGGTGCGGTCGTAGCCGGCGGCGGTCAGCGCGCTGCCGACGCGCGGATCGAACGCGCCGCCCGTGGCGACGCCGACCTCCAGCGCGCGCGTCACCAGGTCCGCGAGGCCCGCGTCCTGCATGCGCCGTTCGCGGTTGAGCCGCGAGAGCAGCGAGTCCGGCCGGAAGCGCGAGTAGCGCCGCTCCGCCTCGTGCACCGTCGCCTCGCAGGGCGCGAGGTCGAGGTCGTCCGGCGTGCCGATCCACCAGTCCGTGTTCATCGCGCGGAACGTGAGCGTGTTCATGACGCCCTCGACCGGCGGGTCACGATGCGCGGCGTCGGAGCCGGGGCCGGGGTGGTGGCCGGGCGGACGGTCGGCGTCGCAGCGGGCGCCGTTGCGGTCACCACGGCCGGCGCGGTGGGCACCGGGACCGTCCCTGCCGGGGCAGCGGGCGTGACTGCCGGCGTGACGACCGCGCGGGGCGTCGCCGTCGCGGGCGCGACGGCCGCCGCCGCCGGGGTGCCCGTCGCCGCCGTCGGCGTCGGTGTCGGTGCAGCCGGCAGCAGGCCGGCGGGCGTCGTCTCGTCCGTGGCGGCCGCGGCGAGGATCGCCTCCTGCGCGAGCGCGAGGCTCGGGTCGGCGCCGTCAGGCGCCACGGCGGGGGTGTCCACCCGCAGCACGCCCAGCCAGGCGGCGGCCAGCGTCATCGCCGACCCGGCCGCGACCGAGAGGCGGGCGAGGGTCCGGCGTTCCTGTGCGGCGCTCATCAGCGGTCTCCCCGGATCGAGGACCGGGACTCCCGGTGCTCGCGCTCCTCGTGTTCCTCGTGTTCTTCGTGCTCGTCGTCGTCGTCATGGCGGGAGCTGCCGGAGCGCTCGGCGCGCTCGTCCTCCTCGTGGTCGTCATCGTCCCCGCCGCGTGGGCGCGCCGGGGCGGCCTCCACGTAGACGTACTCCACGGGGCCCGCGGGGGTCTGGACGACCTCCGTGCTGGTGATCTGCTCGCCGGGCGCGAGGGGGATCGTGGAGCCGCCCGGCGTGGTGACCAGTGCCTGCTCCGCGGTGACGGTGGCGGCCGGGCTCGTCGTCGCCTCGGTGCCGCCGCCCAGCCCGAGGGTCGCCACCGTGGCGGTGACCGTCGAGATCGCGACGATCACTCCCGCCGCCGCGTATCCGATTGCTGTCGTGGTGCTCATGCGTGCGCCTCCGTCCTCTGAACGAAGGATCGCGGGCTTCCGTTGGTGGAGCCTTTTCGCTTCCTGTGAGTCTTCAAAGACTTCGCTCAAACGTCGCTCACACGAATCGGCGATACGCTGAGGCCATGAGACTGCTGGTGGCCGAGGATGATCCCCGCCTCTCGCGCATCCTGAAGCGCGGGCTGGAGGCGGAGGGACACGTGGTGGACGTGGTCCACGACGGCGACGAGGCCTTCGCCGGCGGCAGCGACCCCGCCTACGACGTGCTGGTGCTGGACGTGATGATGCCCGGCATCGACGGGTTCGAGGTGGTCCGCCGCCTCCGCGCGGCAGGCGTGGCCACGCCCACGCTCATGCTCACCGCCCGCGGCGAGGTGGACGACCGCGTGCAGGGGCTGGACAGCGGCGCGGACGACTACCTGGTCAAGCCGTTCGCCTTCGAGGAGCTCTCCGCGCGCATCCGCGCGCTGGGCCGCCGGCCCGCGGCGCAGCAGGACGCGCTCACCTGCGGCGCGGTGGAACTCGACGTCGTGAAGCACGAGGTGCGCCGCCACGGCGAGCGCGTGGACCTCTCGCCCACGGAGTACCGCCTGCTGGAGGTGCTCATGCGCAACGCCGGCCGCGCACTGTCGCGCCCCGTGCTGCTCTCGCGCGTGTGGGGGTACGACGACGAGCCGGAGTCCAACGCCGTCGACCTGTACGTCCACTACCTGCGCCGCAAGCTGGGCGACGCCGTCACGATCTCCACCGTGCGCGGCGTCGGCTACCGCCTGGACGCCGAGGAGGCGCGATGATCCGCGCCGCCCGCCTGCGGCTCACCGCCTGGTACGCCGCGATCGTGCTCGCGATCCTGCTCGTGCTCGGCGTGGCCGCGTACGCCAGCATGCGCCGCACGCTCCTCGCTGCGATCGATCGCGACGTCCGCGCCGTGGTGGAGAGCGCGACGGCCGGCGCGGCCGACACGCTCTCGCGCGAACCGCGCAGCGGGCGACGCGATGACGATGACCACGAGAGCGACGATGACCGCCGTGCGCAGCGTGAGTACGCCGATACGTTCGTCGCCGTGCTGGCCTCAGACGGTCGTGTCGTCTCCAGCCCGCCGTGGCTCGATGCGCGCGAGCTCGCCGACGAGCACCTCGCGGACCGCGCGCTGGACGGGCGCAGCGAGCTCCGGACGGTCGAGGTGGACGACGAGCCGTTCCGCGCCTACGCCGTCCCCGTGCGCCACGACGGTCGCGTCGTCGGCGCGGTGGTGGGCGGCATCAGCCTGGGCGCCTATGAGCGAGACCTGCGACTGCTGCTCATCGTCCTCGTCGCCACCGGCGCGGGCGGGGTCGTCCTCGCCGTGGCGGGGGGCTACGTCTTCGCGGGGCGGGCGCTGGAGCCGATCCGCGTGGCGTACGAGCGCCAGCGCCGCTTCGTCGGCGACGCCTCGCACGAACTGCGCTCTCCGCTGGCGGTCATGCGCGCCTCGGCCGACCTGCTGCTCCGCGATCAGCTCGCGCCGGAGCAGCGCGAGTCGGCCGAGGAGATCCGCGACACCGCGGTGGAGGCCTCCGTGCTGGTGGACGACCTGCTCGCCCTCGCCCGTCTCGACGCGGAGGGGACGGCCCGGGGCGACGAGGTGACCGACCTGGCGCCCGCGGTCACGCGCGTCCTCGATCAGCTTCGCCTGCTGCTGGCGGAGCACGGCTCGGCGCCCTCGGCGGACCTGCGTCCCGCGCCCGCGCGCTGCCCGGAGGCAGCGGTGCAGCGCATCACCCGCGCCCTGCTGGAGAACGTGATCGCGCACACACCCGCGGGCACCGCCGTCGAGGTGACGACCACCGTCGAGGGTGACACCGCCGTGCTGCGCGTGCGCGACCACGGCCCGGGCGTGCCCGCCGCCGCGCTGCCGACGATCCTCGACCGCTTCACGCGGGTGGACACGGCGCGGACGCCGGGCACCGGCTCCGGCCTCGGCCTGGCGATCGTCGCCGCCCTCGCGCGGCGCTTCCGCGGCACGGTGTCCGCGACCAACGCCCCCGGCGGCGGCCTGCAGGTCGAGGTGCGCCTGCCCGCCGCATAGCCGCCGGACGAGCCACGAGGAGTGTCTGCTGTGCTCACGATCCTGATCGACATCGACCCTGTGGCGATCGCGCTGGGGCCGGTGGAGATCCGCTGGTACGGGCTCATGTACATGGTCGGCATCTGGCTCGGGCTCGCCGTCGTCGCGCGGCTCGCGCCGGTGCTGCGCGTCACGGCGGACGAGGTCTGGGAGTTCGCGGGGCTCGGCGTGCTCGCCGGGCTGCTGGGTGGGCGCCTCTACTACGTCGTGCAGAACCGCCCGGGCTACTACCTCGAGCATCCCGAGGACATCCTGGCGGTGTGGCAGGGCGGGATGGCGTTCTTCGGCGCGATCATCGCGGTGACCGCGACGCTGGTCCTGTACGCGCGGTGGCGGGGGCGCTCCGTGTGGCCGTTCCTGGACGCGGGGGCGCTCTTCGCCGCGATCGGCCAGCCCATCGGGCGCATCGGCAACATCGTCAACGGCGATGTCATCGGCTACCCGACGGACGTGCCCTGGGGCACCGCCTATGCGCACGAGGGCGCGTTCGCGCCGGCGCTCGGCGTGGCGTACCACCCCGCGGCGGCGTATTCGATCATCGCGGGGCTGCTGCTGCTCGGCGTGCTCGTCGCGGTGATGCGGCTGCGGCGGCCGGGCTTCGTCTTTGCGACGTACCTCGTGGGCTACAGCGTCACGCAGTTCGTTGTCTTCTTCTGGCGCGCGAACAGCGTCACGGCCTTCGGGCTGAAGCAGGCGCAGCTCACCGCGATTGGCGTCGGCCTCGTCGGGCTGCTCGTGCTCCTCGTCCTCTCGCGCCGCCCGCGCGTCGAGGCATCCCGGACCGCGCGCTAGCCTGTCCCCGACGCCGAAGCGGCCGGGCGCTCTCACGCCCGGCCGCCTCCATGCTCTCCCGCGCGGGGGCTAGCGCAGGTCGAACCGGTCGAGGTTCATGACCTTGTCCCACGCCGCCACGAAGTCCCGCACGAACTGCTCCTTCGCGTCGTCGCAGGCGTAGACCTCCGCGATCGCGCGGAGCTGCGAGTTCGAGCCGAACACGAGGTCGGCGCGCGTGGCGGTCCAGCGCACCTCGCCGGTGGCGCGGTCGCGGCCCTCGAACGTGCCGTCCGCGGCGGCCTGCCATTCCACGTCCATGTCCAGCAGGTGCACGAAGAAGTCGTTGTTCAGGACGCCGGCCTGCTTCGTGAACACGCCGAGCGTGGACTTCCCCACGTTCGCGCCGAGGACGCGCAGGCCGCCCACCAGCGCCGTCATCTCCGGCGCCGTCAGCGTGAGCATGCGCGCGCGCTCCAGCAGCAGCGCCTCGGCCGGCGCGGTCTGTCCGGCGCCCACGTAGTTGCGGAAGCCGTCCGCCTTCGGCTCGAGGACCTCGAACGACTCGACGTCGGTCTGCTCCGCCGAGGCGTCGGTGCGACCCGGGGCGAACGGCACGGTGACCTCGACGCCGGCGTCCTTCGCCGCGCGCTCGACCGCGGCGCACCCGCCGAGGACGATGACGTCCGCGAGCGAGACCTGCTTGCCGCCGCTCTGCGCGGCGTTGAACGCCTGCTGGACGCCCTCCAGTACCGGGAGGACGCGGGCCAGCTCGGCCGGGCTGTTCACGGCCCAGTCCTTCTGCGGGGCGAGGCGCAGGCGCGCGCCGTTCGCGCCGCCGCGCTTGTCCGTCCCGCGGAACGACGACGCCGCGGCCCACGCGGTGGCGACGAGCTGCGGCACCGAGAGCCCGGAGGCGAGGATGCTCGCCTTCAGCGCCTCGATGTCCTGCGCGTCGACCAGCGGGTGCGTGACCGGGGGCACCGGGTCCTGCCACAGTTGCGGCTCCGCGGGGACGAGGGCGCCCACGCCGCGCGCGTACGGGCCCATGTCACGGTGCGTGAGCTTGAACCACGCGCGCGCGAACGCGTCCGCGAACTGGTCCGGGTGCTCCAGGAAGCGGCGCGAGATCACCCCGTATGCCGGGTCCATGCGCAGCGCGAGGTCGGTGGTGAGCATGACCGGCGCGTGGCGCTTGCTCGGGTCGTGCGCGTCCGGGACCGCGGTCGCGGCGGCGGGGTCGGTGGGTACCCACTGCCACGCGCCGGCCGGGCTCTTCACCAGGTCCCAGTCGTACTGGAACAGGGTCTCGAAGAAGCTGTTGTCCCAGGCGGTCGGCGTCGGCGTCCACGCGCCCTCCAGGCCGCTGGTGATCGCGTCGCCGCCCTTGCCGGTGCCGTAGCTGCTCTTCCAGCCGAGGCCCTGCTCCGTGATGTCCGCGCCCTCCGGCTCACGCCCCACATGCGTCGCGGCGCCGGCGCCGTGCGTCTTGCCGAAGGAGTGGCCCCCGGCGATCAGCGCCACGGTCTCCTCGTCGTTCATCGCCATGCGGCGGAACGTCTCGCGGATGTCGCGCGCGGCGGCGAGGGCGCTCGGCTCGCCGTTGGGGCCCTCCGGGTTGACGTAGATCAGGCCCATCTGCACCGCGGCCAGCGGGTTCTCCAGCTCGCGGTCGCCGCTGTAGCGCTCGTCGCCCAGCCAGGTGCGCTCGGCGCCCCAGTAGACGTCCGCCTCCGGCTCCCACACGTCCTCGCGGCCGCCGGCGAAGCCGAACGTCTTGAAGCCCATGGACTCCAGCGCGCAGTTGCCGGTGAACACCATCAGGTCGGCCCACGAGACCTTGCGGCCGTACTTCTTCTTCACCGGCCACAGCAGCCGGCGCGCCTTGTCCAGGTTCGCGTTGTCCGGCCAGCTGTTGAGCGGGGCGAAGCGCAGCGTGCCCGCGCCGGAGCCGCCGCGCCCGTCGTGGATGCGGTACGTGCCCGCGCTGTGCCACGCCATGCGGATGAACAGCGGCCCGTAGTGCCCGTAGTCCGCCGGCCACCAGTCCTGCGAGGTGGTCATGA
>JBFWQJ010000041.1:0-14753 GCA_050249515.1 Dehalococcoidia bacterium
GAGCACGTGGTGTTCGACGGCGACGCCGGCGGCATCGCGGTGTCTCTGATCGCGACCGCGGCCGGCGGGTGGCGTCTGACGCTGGGCGCCTCCACCGTGGAGGTGACGCAGGCGCACGCCGCCGACGCGGACGTGGTGCTGCTGGCGCGGTGGGAGCCGGGCCGCCTCCGCCTGCGGGTGGACGACGCCGCCGCCGAGGCGGCTCGCACCGCCGGCACGTGGACACGCGCGCCGATCGACGCGGACCTCGGCCGCCGTCACGACAGCGCCGCGGGCTACCTGGCGGGCGTCCTCGGCCCGGTCGTCCTCTTCGGCGCGCCGCTCGCCGACGCGGGGGTGGAGGTGCTGCGCCGGCTCACGCGCCCGCCGCGCTGGGGCGAGTCCGCACCCGCCTGACGCGGTACGATGCTGCGTGCGGGGGCGACGAGGAGTCTGCATGGCCCAGGCCTGGAAGAACGTCGCGCGGAACGCGCTGCGCCCCGCCTTTCTCCCGGTCATGCTCCGCAAGGTGCTGAAGCGCACCGAGCGTGACACGTCCGCCGCCGCCACCGCCTGGGCCCGCGAGCGCGCCCGCCCCATCGACGCCTACTGCGCCGCCGCCGACCCCGCGCTCTGGGCGGAGACGACGGCCCGCTGCGAGGAGATGCGCGCGGAGGTGCGGGCGAAGCTCGACGCGCTCGGCATCGACCTCGGCGGGGGCGGCGCCTACCCGCTGCTCCGCTTCCTGGTGCGCTGGCGCCGGCCCGAGGTGGTCGTGGAGACCGGCGTCGCGGCGGGCTGGAGCTCCTACGCCGTCCTCGACGCGCTGCGCGCCAACGGCGGTGGACGCCTGCTCTCCAGCGACTTCCCGTACTTCCGCCTGGACCACCCGGAGCGTTACGTCGGCTTCGCCGTCCCGGACGACCTGCGCCCCGGCTGGCACCTGGACATGCGAGGCGACGCCGCGGCGCTGCCGGACATCGTCTCCCGCGTCGACCGCATCGACCTCTTCCACTACGACAGCGACAAGAGCGCCAGCGGGCGCGCCTTCGCGCTGCGGACGGCGGGGCGGCTGATCGGACGCCGCGGCGTAGTAGTCATGGACGACATTCAGGACAACCTCTTCTTCCGGGACTGGGTCGCACGCGAGCACCTCCCGTACCTGGTGTTCGAGTTCGAGGGGAAGTTCCTCGGCGTCGTCGGGCTGCCGTCCGAGCCCGGCGCGGCGGCCCGCTGATGTGCGGGATCGCCGGCGTCCTTTCGCCCTCCCCCGCGATCGCCCCGGATGCCGCCGCGCGCATGGTGCACGCCCTGGAGCACCGCGGCCCCGATGAGGAAGGGGTCGCCGAGGACGGGCCGCTGCGCTTCGGCATGGCGCGCCTCGCCGTCCTCGACATCGCCGGCGGCCACCAGCCGATGTGGGACGAGGGACGCGCCCATGGGCTCGTCTTCAACGGCGAGATCTACAACCACGCCGCGCTCCGCCGCGAGCTCGCCGCGCTCGGCCACGTCTTCGAGACCGACCACAGCGACACCGAGGTGGTGCTGCGCGGCTTTCGCGAGTGGGGCACCGGCCTGTTCGCCCGCCTCGACGGGATGTTCGCCATCGGCGTCTGGGACGCCCGCGCGCGGACGCTGACGCTCGCCCGTGACCGCTACGGGGAGAAGCCGCTGTACCTCGCGCGGCTGCCGGAGGGGGGCTGGGCGTTCGCGTCCGAGCTCAAGTCGTTCGCGGCGGCACGCCTGTTCCCGTGGGAGACCGACCTCGAGTCGGTGCGGGACTACTTCACCTACGGCTACATCCCGGCCCCATGGTCGATCCTGCGCGGCGTGTCGAAGGTGCCCGCGGGGACGTGGGTGCGCCTGGGCGCGGACGGCGCGACCGAGACGGGACGCTACTTCGACCTCGCCGCGACGCTGACCGAGGCGCACGGCGCGCGCGCACGCGCGCTGACGGTGGAGGACGCGCTGGACGAGCTGGACCTGCTCCTGGGCGAGTCGGTGCGCGACCGGATGATCGCGGACGTGCCGGTGGGCGTGTTCCTGAGCGGCGGCATGGACTCCGCCTCCGTCGCCTACTACGCGTCCCTGCTCAACCCCGCGACCGAGGCGTTCACCGTGGCCGTGGCGGGTGACGACGAGTCGGCGCAGGCGGCGTTGACCGCGCGGCACCTGGGCATGCGCCTGACCCGCATCGCCTTCGATGCGCCGGATGCCGCGCGCGTCGCCGCGTCGCTCGCGGACATCCTCGACGAGCCGATGTCGGACTCCTCGATCCTCCCGACGACGCGGCTGTGCGAGGAGGCCCGGCCGCTGGTGACCGTGGCGGTGAGCGGCGACGGCGCGGACGAGATGCTGCTGGGGTACCGGACGTTCCAGGGCGTGCTCTGGCGGCAGCAGCTGGACGTCCTCCCCTCCGCCGTGTGGCCGCTGGTCGCGGCGGGGGCGCGGAACAGCCCGGTGAAGTTCCCCGGCCGCCGCTTCCTGGAGCTCGTCGCAGGCGACCCGGCGGAGCAGAGCGCCCGGTCCATCGGCCCGCTGGGCGAGCGGCTGGGCGAGCTCCTCGGCCCCGGCGAGGCGGCCCCGGCGGCGCGCGGGCCACACCCGATCTTCCCCGCCGCCCCCGGCCTGCCGGAGGGCGCGGCGCTGATCGACCGCTCCGTCTACCAGTACGGCACGGGCTACCTGCAGGACGACATCCTGGTGAAGATGGACCGCGCGAGCATGCACCACTCGCTGGAGGTGCGGTCGCCGTTCCTCGGCAACGCGCTCTCCGCGTTCGCGCTCGGACTGCCGCTGGACCTGAAGGTGCGCGGCACGACGCGGAAGTGGCTGCTCCGCCGCCTGATGACCGGCCGCCTCCCCGACGAGATCGTGCGAGGGCGCAAGAAGGGCTTCGGCGTGCCGCTGGGCGACTGGCTCCGCCGCGACCTGCGCCCGCTCATGCTGGACCTCACCGCCGCCGTGCCGGACTACCTCGACCGCGGCTTCGTGCAGGGCCTCGTCCGCGAGCACCTGGACGGGCGCGATCGGTCGCTGGAGCTGTGGGCGATCATGATGCTCGCCGCCTGGCACCGCCGCTGGATCACCGGCCCGGCGGCGTAGCGGTGCGCATCATCCACGTCACCACGCGCTACCACGCCTCCGGCGGCGCGGAGCGGAACATCGCCGGCTGGATGCGCGAGGAGGTCGCGCTCGGCTGGGAGGTCGTGCTCGTCGCCGGCAGCCTGGACACCCACTTCCTGCCGGACGGCGTGGAGGGCGTGGAACTGCCCTCGCTGCTCCGCGACGTCAATCCGCGGCAGGACGCGCGGGCGCTGCTGGACCTGCGCCGCCTGCTGCGGGCCCGCCGCCCGGACGTGGTGCACACGCACGAATCGAAGGCCGGCATCCTCGGGCGATTCGCGGCGCTCGGCTGCGGGGCCGCGATCGTGCACTCCGTGCACATCCTCTCGTTCGACGCGCGTGAGCACGGACGGGCGAAGGCGCAGCTCTTTCGCGCGCTGGAGGTGGTCGCCGGCCGCGTGACCGACCACCTGGTCACCGTGAGCGACGAGCTGCGCACGTTGTACCTGGACGCCGGCGTGCGCCCCGGCGACACCGCCGTCATCCACTCCCCGATCGATGTGGACGCGTTCCTCGCGCTGCGGGAGTCGCCGCCGCCCGGCCCACCGGAGACGCTGGCGATGATCGGGGCGCTGGAGCCGCGCAAGCAGCACGCCGAGGCGATCCGCGCGCTCGCGCCGCTGCTGCGCTCCGGCGACACGCGCCTGGTGATCGCCGGCGAGGGCGCCGAGCGCCCGCGGCTGGAGGGCCTGATCGACCGTCTCCGCCTGCGCGACCGGGTGACGCTGCTCGGCTACGCGAACGCCGTGGAGGTGCTCCGCGGCGCTTCGATGCTCGTGCACACCTCGCGGTCGGAGGGGCTGGCGCAGGTGGTGGTGCAGGCGACGGCCGCCGGGCGTCCGGTGGTCGCGACGCCGATGCCGGGGCTCGCCGTCTTCGGCGAGGCCGTCAGGACGGTCGAGCTGGCGGCGTTGCCACTGGCGATCCGGGCATCGCGCGCGGCAGCGCCCCCGATGGTGCCCCCGGCGTTCTTCGACCGCTGGCGGGAGCCGGTGATCTCGGGGCAGCGGCGGGCGCTGCTGCAGCGTCTGTCGCCGATTTCGTCAGCACCACCAGCGCCAGCACCGAGGGGATGAGCAGCGTCGCCGAGTGACGCACGGCGGCCCCCTGGTCCGGCGACCCGACCGCGATCACCACCGCCGCCAGTGCGCACCAGCCAGTGAGCACGCGCCCCACCGGCGACGCCATCACCAGCCTCGGCCGCGTGACAAGCCACAGCACCAGCCCCAGCCGCACGAGGTTCTCGAGCGCCGCGAACGCGGGGCCCAGGCGGTCGACCGCGTCCAGCCCGGGCAGCGGTCGCAGGAGCGCCGCGGGAAGTGCGACGACCGCGAGCCAGGCGAGGTCCGTGCCGGAGCGCAGCTCGACGCCCGCGCCCAGCGAGGAGCGCACGCCCGCCGCCTGGCCCACGGACTGCGCGAACTGGCGCTGTGCGACCACGTCGTCCACGCTCAGCGGCGCCGTCCCGGCGACAAGCACCAGCACACCCGCGGCGACGACGCCGAAGACGACCGTCTGCCGGCTCGCCCGCAGGCCGCCCATCAGCCCCCGGTGCGCGACGAGGAACGCGACCATCGGCAGCGCGAGACTCGCGCGGAGCAGCACGATGACCACGGTCGCCACACCCGCGGGGATCAGCATCCGGAAGGAGTGCGCAGACGTGGCCGCGTACAACACCACGGCGACGCCGAGGCCGACCAGCGGGTCGCGGAAGTTCTGCGACGTCCACAGCACATGGCTCGGCCAGACCGCCAGCAGCAGCGCGAAGGCGATCACGTAGCGACTGCCCACGCCCACGCGCGCAAGCATCCGTGCGTAGACGGCGACCGTGGCCACCCCCACCACCACGTTCACCACCTTCGCGACGATGGTGGAGGGGCCGGCGACGTAGTAGACCAGCGCGAGCAGCGTGCCGTAGACGACCTTGCCGCCGGTGAGCAGGCCCTGGAACGAGGCGTGTGAGTCGACGGTCCACGCGTGGACGCGGGCGGCGGCGTAGGCGGAGAAGTCGTTCGCGTCGCTGAAGTAGTACGCGGGGAACGGTGACCAGAACTCCGTGAGCGTGGCCGCCGCCAGCCGCGCGGCAAACGCGACCAGCAGCACCAGCGCGAGCATCGGCGGCCGCATCCGCAGGATCACCGCCAGCGTGACGGCGGTGAGCAGCGCCGCGAACAGCGGCCCGCGCGCGGGATGCCCGTCCGTGGCGACGAGGGCGGCGATGAGGCCGAGCCCTCCGAGCAGGACGGCGGCGGAGAGCAGCACCAGACCCGGCTTGCTGAACACCGACAGTCGACCGCCTCTGCGACACCAGGGGAGGCGTCACTATACTGGGCTCTCCGCAGCGTCGACCGGGAGCGCCCGTTGAGCATACGTCGGTTCGTGCCGTGGTGGGCGCTCCTCGCGGTGCGGATCGCGCTCTCCTTCGTCCCCGTGAGCCAGGCTTTCTGGAAGCGCGTCGGCGTCTTCCGCTCCGGTGGCGCCGCCCCCGGCTACTTCATCGATGTCGCCCGCGCGCACCTCGACACGATCGATGTCCGCGGGAAGGCGGTGGTGGAGCTCGGTCCCGGCGACTCGCTGGTCGGCGCGATCACCGCGCGCGCTCTGGGCGCGGCTGAGGTCTGGGCGATCGACGTCGCCCCGCGCGCGACCCGATCCGCGCAGCACTACGCGGAGGCGCGCCGCGCGCTGACCGAGACCGGCCTGCCGGCCACGGGCGACGGGTTTCCCGGCGAGCGCGACGGGATCCACTACCGCATCGACGGTCTCGCGGGGCTACGTGCGCTCCCGACCGGCTCCGTGGACATCGTCTGGTCGAACGCGGTGCTGGAGCACGTGCGGCGCGAGGAGATGGCGCCGCTGATCGCGGAGATCGCCCGGGTGCTGCGTCCGGGCGGCGTCTCCGTGCACCAGGTGGACCTGCGCGACCACCTGGTCGGGGGCGCGAACCAGTTGCGCGTGCCTTCGCGCTGGTGGGAGTCCGGCCTCGTCGCCCGCTCCGGCGTCTACACCAACCAGATGCTCCTCCACGAGATCGTCGCGCTCTTCGAGGCGGCCGGACTCACGACGGAGTCGTTGACCACCACCGAATGGGACGACGCGCACCGTCCCGACCCCGCACGCCTCGCGGCGCCGTGGTGCGATGCCGCACCGCACGATCTCCGCGCCGCGGACTTCTGCCTGCGCTCCCGCCGCCCGGCCGAGGTGGTCGCGTGACCGCTGCGCCCACGCGCGGCCGGCACCTCTGGTTCCTGGTCGAGGCGCTGCGCGGCGGCGGCGCGGAGCGCGTGATCGCCCGCCTGCTCCAGCACTGGCCACCCGGCGACCGGCTCACGCTCGTGACGTTCCTCCCCGTGGAGGACGCCTACCCGCTGCCGCCCGGGGTCGAGCGCGTGCGCCTGCTGCCGCCCCGGTGGCTGCCCCGGCCGCTAATGCTGGCATGGGCGCTCGCGGCAGTCCTCGCGCGGCTGGTCGTCGCGCGGCCCGACGTGGTCGTCTCGTTCCTCCCACGCGCGAACGCCATGAACGCGCTCAGCACATGGCTGCCGCTGCGCGCGCACCGCGCCATCGTGAGCGAGCGCAACTCGATCGACGCGTTGCCCGCGGGCGCGCAGCGACGCCTCCTGCTGTTGCGCCGGCACGTCTATCGCTGGGCCGACCGCGTCGTCGCCGTCTCCGAGGGCGTGGCGCGCGAGCTCGCCGAGGAGGGCCTGCCCGCGGAGCGGATCGTGGCGATCCCGAACTTCGTGGACGCGGTGGAGCTCCGCGAGCAGAGCCGCGCGGCCGCCGCGCCCTTCCGCGCACACCACATTGTCTTCGTGGGGCGCCTGGAGCCGCAGAAAGGCGTGGACCTGCTGCTCCGCGCGATGAAGCTGGTGCTCCGCCATGTCCCGGACGCCACGCTCGAGATCATCGGCCGCGGCGGCGAGGAGACGCGGCTGGGGCGGCTCGCCGAGGACCTCGGCATCGGCGACCGCGTGACGCAGGGCGGGGCGTTCAACCCCAACCCGTTCCCCGCGATCGCCGCGGCGACGGTCTTCGTGCTCCCCTCCCGCGCGGAGGGCTTCCCGAACACGCTGCTGGAGGCGATGGCGCTGGGCGTCCCCTGCGTGGCGACGGACTGCCACTGGGGGCCGTCCGAGCTGGTAACGGACGGCGAGACGGGGATCCTCGTCCCGCCGCACGACACGGTCGCGCTGGCGGAGGCGCTGACGGCGCTGCTGCTGGACGACGCCCGCCGCGCGGCCCTCGGGCGCGCGGCGGCGGAGCGCGCGGGCGCGTTCACGCCGGAGCGCATGGTGACGCGCTGGGCCGAGGTGGTGGAGGCGGCCGCGGCCGGGCCGGCCGCGGTGGAGAGCCGCTAACCGCGAATGGTGTTGTTGACCTCCTGGACGGCCTCCATCAGGCGCGGGCGATAGCCCGCCTCCGTGGAGAAGGCCACCAACGCGGCGAGGTCCTTCGGCAGGCACTTGCCGCCGAAGCCCCGGTTGTCCGGGAAGACCCAGGTGTGACTGCGGCCCATGCGCGGGTCCAGCAGCCAGATCTCCCGCAGCTCCTGGTAGTCGACGTTCAGCGTGTTCGCGACATCGAAGAACTCGTTGCAGAACGTCACCTTCATCGCGAGGTAGGCGTTCTCCATGTACTTCGCGAGCTCCGCGGTGCGGGCGTCGGTCTTGTGGATCACGATGTCGGAGCGGAACACCGCCTGGTAGAGGTTCGCCACCGGCGTGGTGTCGGCCAGCTCGCCGCCCAGGACCACCCAGCGGATGGAGCGCGGGTCGGCGAACAGGTGGTCGGGCGTCTCGCCCGGGCCGTACTCCGGCTGGAAGACGATGCGCTTGCCGTGGCGCTCACGCAGCAGATCGGTGGCCCCCACCGGCACGGTGGAGCGCAGCACGATGACGGGCGCCTCGATCCAGCCGCAGACCTCGTCCACGATCGAGATGTCGCAGCCGCCATCGGGGCGCGAGGGCGTGGGCACCGCGACGAACGCGATGTCGCAGGCGTTCACCTCCGACCGGGTGCCGATGCCCCGGGGTTCGTCGTACTCGACGGCGTTCGGGAACAGCGCCTTCATGCCGGCGCCCACGGCGCCAACACCCACGATTGCCACACGAGCCGACTGGGCCACTAATACGCCCCCTTCATCGAGATCAGCGCCAGCGGTGTCCGCAGGAGCAACTTCAGGTCCATGCCCAGCGACCGCGTCTCCACGTACTGCCGGTCCAGGCGCATCCACTCATCGAACTGCAGCAGGCTGCGGCCCTGCGTCTGCCAGAAGCAGGTGAGCCCGGGCTTCACGGAGAGGCGGATGTACGCCTCCTCCGGGTACTGGATCACCTCGCGCGGGAGCGCCGGACGCGGGCCCACCAGGCTCATGTTCCCCAGAACGACGTTCAGCAGCTGCGGCAACTCGTCGATCGAGGTGCGACGGATGATCCTCCCCACCCGCGTCACGCGGGGGTCGGCGTCAGACTTGAACGTGGGGCCGCCGGAGATGTTCAGGTGCAGCGGGATCACCGCGTCAGAACCCGGGAGCATCGAGCAGATCTTGAACATCCGAAACTCGCGGCCGCCCTCCCCCACGCGCATCTGGGAGAAGAACGGCCACGCGCGCATGGTGACCGCGATGGCGAGCGCGGCGACGAGGATGACCGGCGCGGCGAGGAGCAGGAAGACGAGACCCAGCAGCAGGTCGATCGTGCGCTTGGAGACGAAATAGAGCGCGTGGGGTTCAGCGACGGACGGGATGCGGACGGCCGCGGGCCGCGCTTCCTCGATGGCCTCTGCAACCGGCCGAGACAGGCTCACTCGGTCCTCCGGACGCCCCCGCCTGGTCGGACACATCGCCAACGGACGCGTGTGCATCGCAGCGGCGTGACAGTGAGGCCATTCTGGGTGGCCCGGGCCTCTTCCGCAAGGGTGAGCGCCCTAGCGGGTCTGGGGGCGTTCGTACGGGATGCGCAGGTCCTCCGTGAACGGACCGTCGAAGGGCGTTGCCTGCTGGTCGCCCCGCGCCACGCCGACGCGGAGGGTGTCACGCGTCTGCCCGCCCTGCTTCCAGAAGACGACGCCTTCCGGGATCGGCGCCCCGGCCCCGCCGGGCCGGTAGCTCAGCCGCACGGAGACGCTCTTGCCGTCCGGCACGGTGACCAGGCCGCCCAGCTCGGACAGGCCGCCCACCTGCCGCAGCCCGGGCGGGCGGGTGAACCCGGACATGCTGTCGAAGGTGGAGTTCGCCGGCACGTAGATGCGCACGTAGTTCCCGAACGTGCCCTCCGCGGGCAGCGTCCCCCGGAGGCTCGGCTCGTAGATCTCGCCGCCCTTGCCCAGGCGCGCGTACCGCGTCCCCGTGAACGTCGACCGCTCGTTCGTCCAGGTGATGCGCACGTCCACCCAGCCGTCGCTCCGCGCGAGGTAGACGATGTCGCGGCGGATCGCGATCTGGATCTTGTTGAAGGAGATGTTGCCGTCCACCACGGCCAGGAAGTCGTGCCCGGGCACCGGCTCCAGCGCCCCGTCCGCCCCCAGCCGCGCCACCAGCGCCTGCGCCGCCGGGTCGCGCATGTAGACCTGGAGGTCGCGGGAGCGGATGCCCTCCGTCAGCGCGCCGAGAAGCGCGGGCAGCGCGGAGCCGTCCGCCTCCTGCACGCGGCTGATCAGGAGGCGGAGCACGGGCTGGAGCAGCTGGCGCTTGCGGAGGTTGGTGTCGCCGCTCTGGCCGAAGATCTCCTCCTCCAACTGGCTGATGAACCCGTCCGCCGTCAGCGGCTCATCGAAGCCCTCCACCTGCAGCGGCCCGGTGGCGCGGAGGAGGCGCTGGATCATCGGCGTGTTCACGGCCACCGCGCCGTCCGCGCGGATGCGCTGATCCTGCTCGAGGAACACGAGCGTGCGCTCCGCGGAGGTCGGGAAGTGCGCGTCCCAGTTCGCGTCCCGCAGCACCCACTGACGCGCGCCCATCATCTCGTTGAGCGAGGGCGGGGCCACGCGCCCGGTCTGGCCGCCGGGCGGGTCGAAGTCGTACGAGGAGCGGTACTCGGAACTGCCGAGGCGGCCGTCGGCGACCTCGATCACGCCCATCGTGCCCATGAAGCCGCCGGTCGGGCGGATCTCCTGCTCGTTCTGGCCCATCACCACGTAGCGGCGGCCACCGCCGAAGCCGAGGAGCGGGTCCAGCCCCGTCGCCGCCGCCTGCGTGAACTGGCGCACCTCCCCGACCTGCGAGAGGTCGTCCGCGAGCGCGGCGAGCAGGCCCTGCGCGCGGGCCGCCGGGCCCATCCAGCGCACCCCCGCGAGCCGCCGCGCCTCGACGCCGCTGCGCTCCAGTGCGGCCAGGTCGGCGTCCATCTCCGCGGCGCGCACGACGAGCACGGTGCGCGCCCGTTCCGCGACGCGGCCGCTCCCCGCGAACAGCGGCTCGCCGATGCGCATGAGCGACGCGGCGTGCGCGGAGATGTCCGCGCCCAGATCCAGCGTGCGCGGGGCGGCCGCCGCCTGCTCTCCGACCACGGGCACCAGCCCCGCCGCGTACAGCAGGTAGCGGAGGTAGCCCAGCCGCCCGCGAGCCGACTCCATCCGCTCGCTCGCCAGCGTCACGTCCACCAGCAGCGCGTCGTACCCGGCGCGGTCGGGCCACGCGGACGCCTCGAACGCCAGGAGCGGCGTGAGCGTGGCCCGGGAGCGGTCCAGCGCGGCCTTGGCCTCCACGAGGTCGGAGCGGATCGCGATGGCGCGCCGCGTGCCGTCCGCCACCAGCAGCAACGCGAGGACGGCGACGGCCAGCAGGACGCCTCGACCGTGAGGGATCGCCTGGAGCCGCCGCAGGACGGCGGGACGCGGCCCGCTCACGCGCGGATGCCGAGGAGGGCCATGCGGTGCTCCCGGGCCTCGGCTACGTGACCTTCAGCGGGACGCCCTGCTTGCACAGCGGGCAGTCCTCCGGCGGGTAGCTCTCCATCACGACCTCCGTGGCGGGGAGGAAGGGGACGTCGCCGAAGGTGACCTTGCCGCCGGTGCGGTCGGCGATCGCGGAGACGCACACCGGCTCCCCGCCCGCCCTGATCACCGCGTCGATCGTGTCCACCAGCGAGCCGCCCGTGGTGACGATGTCGTCGACCACCATGACCTTCTCGCCCGGCTGCAGCTTGAAGCCGCGCTGGAACGAGCGCCCACCGTGGTCGTCCGTCTCGCAGAAGATGCCGCGCACGCCCAGCTGGCGGGCGACCTCGTAGGCGAGGAGCACGCCGCCCGTGGTGGGGCCGGCGACCGTCGTGGGCGCGAACGCGCGACCGTGGTCCGCCATCTTCTTGCACACCAGCTCGGTGTACTGCGGCCACTGGAGCAGGTTGAACTTCTCCAGGTACTGCCCGGAGTGACGACCGGAGGTCAGCTGAAAGTGGCCCTCGAGGTACGCGCCCGACGCCTTGAGCGCCTCGACGACTTCGGGATCAACGGGCATGAAGGCTCCTCCGGCTGACGCCGCTGCTGGCCGCTACTTGCGAGACGCCGCCCCCGGGGCGGCTCCGGTCTGGGGGGCGCTGCTGCCGGTCGCGGTGACCGGCGTCCCGAACTCGCCGCGGATGACCTGCGCGGAACGCAGCGGCCAGTACCGCAGGTCCACGCGCCCGACCACCTCGTCCATGTCGACCATGCCGATCAGGTGCGAGTCCTGCGAATTGTTGCGGTTGTCGCCCAGGACGAACAACTTCCCGGGCGGCACCTTCTGCGCGGCGTACTGGTAGTTCGGCGGGGCGGAGATGTACGACTCGTTGTAGGCGACGCCGTCCACGATCACGTGGCCGTCCTTCACCTCCACCGTCTGCCCCGGCAGCCCGATGATGCGCTTCACGAAGTCGCGCTCCTTCGGCTCCCGCTGCGCGATGAAGATCACCACGTCGCCCTGCTGCGGCTCCCCGAAGGGGCGCCAGTCGTCCTGCCCGATCACCGGCAGCCAGCCGAGGTCGAACTCGCGGTACGCGAGGCGATTCACGATCAGCGCCTCGCCGTCGTGGAAGCTCGGCACCATGGAGTTGCCGTCCACGCGGTAGTTGTGGGCGACGGCGCGCACGGCGACGAACATGATCATCGCCAGCGCGATGACCTCCAGCGTCTCGGTCAGGCCGCGCAGGCCCCACGGCCACAGCATCTGCCGCAGCGGGACGCGCTCCACCGCCCACGGGTCGATCGCCGCCAGCCCGCCGTGGCTGGGCACGACGAACGCCGGCTCCTCGTCGACCGTCGCCGGCTCCACGGGGTACGCAGGTTCGATGGAGGGGTCGCTCGTCATCGATCCGAGTATATCGGCGCAGCCCGCAACGGCTTGTGCGGGATGTGATCTCGCCTCACGACGCGGTCAGGCCCGCCGCGCCGCGCCGAGGAGGTCGATGCGGTCCTCGGCGACGGCCGCGACCGCCGCGCGCCCCGCCCGCAGCGCGGGCCGCGGGTCGTTCCCGGTCGCGCCGGCGATCGCCTTGGTGAACGCCGAGTGGATCTCGGTGCCGATGTTCACCTTGCGGATGCCGTGGAGCACGGCCGCCTTGAGGTCCTGCGGCGTCACCCCGGACCCACCGTGGAGCACCAGCGGCAGCGACCGCGTCGCCGCGCGCAGCTCCCGCAGCAGGTCCAGGCGCACCTCGCCCGCCATGCCGTGCGCGGTGCCGACCGACACGGCGAGGGAGTCCACGCGCGTCTCCACGACGAAGCGCGCCGCCGTCTCCGGGTCGGTCAGCGCCATCTCGGACGTGCGCACCCCCGGCTCCCGACCGCCCACGTGGCCCAGTTCCGCCTCCAGCCCCAGGCGCGCCTCCTGCGCGGCGGCGTACGCCAGCATCGTCTCGCGCCGGTTCCGCTCCAGCGGGAACGTGGAGCCATCGAACATGAGCGAGGTGAACCCGGCGCGGATCGCCTGCCGCACGAGGTCGATCGAGGGGGCGTGATCCAGGTGCACCGCCACCGGCACGCTCGCGCGGGTGGCGAGCACGCGCCCGACGGCCGCCGCCATGTCCACGCCGCCGAAGTGGTCCAGGTTGCTCGGGTTGAACTGCAGGAAGATCGGCGCGCCGCGCGCCTCGGCGGCGTCGATCACGCCCATCGCCATCTCCAGGTTGGAGACGTTGAAGCCGGGGACGGCGTACCCGCCGCGCTCGGCGGCGCTCAGGAGCTCGGTCGCACCCGCGAGTGGCATGGCACCTCCGCCGCCGTCCGGGAGGGGCCGCCCGTCCGGGCCCCACACGCGGTCGCATGCTAACCTCCGCCCCGCAGTCGACGCGAGGCGGTCACCGGTCATGACGTCCCCCGCACAGTCGCGCGGCGCCGAGGCGGACCCCGTCCTCGATGACCTCGTCCGGCGCGCCCAGCGCGGCGAGCTGCCCGCGTTCAACTCGATCGTGCTGCGCTACCAGGATGCCGTGTACTCGCTCGTGCTGCGGATGCTCTCCTCACCACCGGCCGCGGAGGACGTGACGCAGGAGGCGTTCATCTCCGCGTGGCGTCACATCAACACCTTCCGCGGCGGCTCGTTCCGCTCGTGGCTCTTCACGATCGCCGCGAACCGCGCGCGCGACGAGCTGCGCCGGGGCGTGCGACGCCCGACCACGAGCCTGGACGCGGCGCGCGACGACCCCGACCGCGCCGACCTCGACCCCCCGGACGACGGCCCGAGCCCGGAGGCCGCCGCCGAGCAGGGCGAACTGCGCGGCGCGCTGGAGGCCGCGCTGGAGGAACTGCCCCCGGACTGGCGCGAGGTCGTCGTGATGTCCGACATCCACGGCCTGGACTACGCCGAGATCGCTCAGGCGACGGGGGTTGCACTGGGCACGGTGAAGTCGCGCCTCAGCCGCGCCCGCGCCCGGCTGCGCGAGGTGATCATGGCGTCGCGGGAACTCTCCGAAGCCGCCCAGCGTCTGAGTGACAGGCGGTGAGGCTCATGACGTGGTGGCGATTCCGGCGTGCCGGGCAGGACGCGGCCGAGGCGGCAACGACGCCCCTCGAGCGCCTGCAGGAGCGCGCGTCGGCGTACCTCGATGACGAACTGACGCCCGCGGACCGCGCGGCGTTCGAGGCTGAGCTCGCGACCAGCGAGGCGGCCCGCGAGCAGTTGGACGACCTGCGGCTCGTGCGGAGCGTCCTCGGCGGCGTCGGCCTCGTGCGCGCGCCGCGCTCCTTCGCGCTCGTCGCGCCGCCCGCGCCGGTGCGGGCCGGCCCGCGCCGCCTGGAGTGGGCGACGCGCGCGGGCACGGGCATCGCGGCGCTGCTCTTCGTCGCCGCCCTCACGAACGGCCCGAGCAGCGGCGACACCCCGATCACCACCGGCAGCGCCCTGCGCGAGTCGGCCCCGCAGGCCGCGCCCAAGCGCGCCGAGACCGCCGCGGACTCCGGCGCGGGCGCCGCCGCGTTCAGCACGCCAGCCACGCCGACCGCCACGCCGGAAGCGCTCGCCCCGGTGACCGCGGCTGCCGCGAGCGTCACACCGCCAGCCACGCCCGCCTCGGCGCCGGCGGCCGCCCCGGTCCCCTCCGGGCGCGCTGCCCTGCCGCCCGCCGGCGGAGCAGGCGGTGGCACCGGGGGCGGTCTCCAAGCCGCCCCGCCGAACAGCGAGGCGACCCGGACGCCGGCCGCAGCGGACGCGCCGCCCGCGATCGCTCGCGCCA
>JBFWQJ010000042.1:0-14624 GCA_050249515.1 Dehalococcoidia bacterium
GCATCCCCTCGGCGACCTCACCCCGCCCGTCTCGCCAACCGGCGAGGCGCCAACCGGCCGCGGTGCGCCGCTGGTGGGCTCAGTGAGCGCGCACGCGACGCCGAACACGCCCGGGACGCCGGGGCCGCCGCGCGCGCCCGAGGTCGATGCCTTCTGGGCGCACGTCGACCGCGGCTCTGCGGAGGGCTGCTGGCCGTGGGTGGCGTCGGTCGACGCGCAGGGCTACGGCCAGTTCCAGGTCTACCGAGACGGCCGCCGCTTCCTCGGTCGGTCGCACCGGCTGGCGTGGGAGTTCACATACGGCGAGATCCCGGCCGGGGTTCGCGTCACGCGGCGGTGCGGCACGAAGTTGTGCTGCCGTCCGGAACACCTCGCCCTCACCACCCAGCGCGCTCTCGTGCGGCAGGCGGTCGCGAGCGGGAGGCTCGCCCCCCGCCGGAAGGTGAGCGACGAGGACGCCGCTGAGATCCGTCGCCGGCACGCAGCTGGCGAGCCCGGCGCGGAGATCGCGGCGGCCTTCGGTATCTCCCAGTCGCACGTGAGCAACATCGCGTATCGCCGCCGCCGGCGATAAGCGCAGGAAGGATCGCGACGATGATCGTTCAAAGGAGTGGGGGCGGACTCAGCATCCGCGCTGACGCTCTCACGATGGGCGGACGTGCCGGACAGCGGCAGCCCACGCCAGAGGACCTCGAGCGCGCCTTGCAGCGCATCGGCATGTCGGAGGCTGCCGCCAGGGGGCTGATCGCGCGCGGGTGGGACGCGGCGTTGATGGGCCCGCGGGGAAACACCTCGCCGCGCGGAACCGACGAACAACGGCAGCCCACGCCGGAGGACCTGGTGCGCTCCCTGCGGCGCATCGGCATGTCGGAGGCCGCCGCGCGAGGGCTCATCACCCGCGGAATGGCTGCCCTCGACAGCGCCGTCCCGTCGTCGTGGCGCACGCCGCTGAACTGGGAGCAGATCCAGGATGCGCGCGCTATAGCCTCGGCCGAGGCCGCCGACCTCATCGGATTCGCGAGCGACGGGAACCGCATCGCCTACGCCCGCTTCGTCGCCGCCAGTCTCGCTGCGAAGCACGCTGACGACCCGTGGCGCGCGTGCGAGAGCGAAAGGGTCAGCGTCCGCGTTGACCACTCCGCCCGCGTTGCCGGCTACGTGAACACGCGGACGCGGGACGGGATCGCGCTCGCCGCGAACCTGCAGCCGGCCGAGCGGCACATGACGCTGATCCACGAGCTCGGCCACTTCGTGCTCGAGCACGAGGCCAGCGACGACAGGCTGCAGATCGAAGCGGAGGCGGCAGCATTCGCTGCGGCCTTCCTCGGTGTTGCCCCTGCGGGCGGAGACGGTGGCCAGCAGCAGGAACCGAGCACCATCGCGGCGGCCGCGTCGGCGTGGTGGTGGTGGAGCGCGCAGCGCGCCGGCTAGTACCGGCGCCGCGAATCAGGGGCACGACCTAAGGAGTCAGGCATGGTCTTCAAGATCTTCGGCCGCCGCGGCGGCGACACGGCGGACGCACCGCCGACGCTGGCCGAGCTCGAGGCGGAAAGCGCGGAACGGCACGAGGCGCGCCGGCGGATGATCACCGATGTGTCGCGCGTGAGGTCGGAGGATAGGCAGGGGGCGGACGGCTTCGATGAGAACGAAAGACGCCTCCGCGAGCTCGAAGCCCTCATCGCGCGCGAACGCCCGCGATACGAGCGTGAACGGATCGCAGCGCTCGACGAGCCGCTGGCCTTCCCGCTGCCGCCCCTGGCCGAGTTCAACCCAGCGATCACGGAACTGTCGGAGCGAGCGGCGGATCTCGAGGGCACCATTGCCCGCCTCGCGGAGCAGATCGCGAAGGCGCGCGCCGAAAGTGGTGACATGCCCCGCGAGCAGGCGCGTGCGGTCGCACCGCTCGAGCAGAAGCAGGCGCAAGTGCGTGCCGACCTCGCTTCGGTGCGGCTCGAGATCTCGCGCGCGTCGAAGCAGGCGAGCGCAGCACGGCTGGACCGCATCGGGCCGGCGTACCGAGAGCTCGTCGGCGAGGCGGCCGCGTCGATCGCGTCCCGATACGAGGCGGAGCTCACGCTGCTCCGCGTACAGCAGCAGATCGCCGACGACGGCGGAAACCCGCCCGGCCGCGTACCGACTGACGGCCTCGATCCGCACCTGCGCTGGCTGCGCGGGCTGGTGAACGATGGGCTCCTGGACGTGGAGTCCCTGCCGCCGGCCACCAGGCACTTCGTGCTGACGCTGGGCGGCGGGTGGTTCCGATGATCGATCGCACGCAACCACCGCAGCAGCAGCAGGACGATCCGCGCGCCGGCATCGCCCGCCTGATCGCCTTGCTCAGCCTGCTCGTGGGCGGTGCGTGTCTCGCCGCTGTCGTCGCGGCATCGTCGCCGCTCATCGCTGCAGCGGCGGTGATGGGGGCCGGGCTGCTCGCCGTCGCTGTCGCGGAGTTCGTGTGAGCGGGGGGAGGGGGGTTCGTTTCCTCCCAGGCCACGCCCCCGGACACCGCCGCCTGGGGCCGGTCAAACCGTGTACGGGTTTCACAAGAGTTTTCACGGAGGCACTATGACGAGCCGCCGCCGCGTCGAAACGCAGCTCACGGCCGACGAGAAGGACCTGCTCCGGGGCCTCAGGTCCGCACAGCGCGCCGTGCGCGAATACGAAGACCAGGTCGAGCGGGCCGGCATCACCACCGGAAGGGCGCAGCAGCCGGCCCGCGGGCTCACCTCCGACCTCGGAGCGCTGCACAGCAAGGCGCTGCTCGTCACAGGCGGCATCGGTGCCGCGACGGCCGCGGCGTACACCGCGGGCCGGACTCTCTATGGGCTCGCCGGCGCGGCGTCACAGGTGAGCGAGGCACAGGCGAAGGTCGATGTGGTCTTCGGCTCGTCCGCGAAGACGGTCAGCGACTTCTCGCGGCGATCGGCGGACGACTTCGGGATCTCCCGCCGAGCCGCGCTCGAAGCTGCCGGCGCCTACGGGAACATGTTCAGGACGATCGGGCTCGGCGAGCCGGCGGCGGCGCAGATGTCCGTGCGGCTCACCGAGCTCGCCGCCGACATGGCGGCGTTCAATGACGCCGACCCGAGCGAGATGCTGCAGAAGCTCCGCTCCGGCCTCGCGGGCGAGGCGGAGCCGCTGCGCACCGTGGGCGTCCTGCTGTCCGAGGCGCGCGTGAAGGAGGAAGCGTACGCCGCCGGCATCGCGAAGCGCGGCGCCGAGCTCACCGAGGCCGAGAAGGTGCAGGCCCGGTACAACCTGATCCTCAAGGACACGGCCGTGCAGCACGGCCAGGCGGCCCGCGAGTCCGAAGGGCTCGCGATGCAGGAGCGCAAGCTCGCCGCCGCCTGGGAGGACCTGAGCGGGAAGATCGGGAAGGCGACCGAGGGACCGTTCGCGAACGCGATCGGCGCCACCGCCGGCCTGCTCAAGAACGTCAGCGACCTCGCGAACGCCGCAACGAAGCCGATCGAGTTCACCGTCACCGTGAACGCGAAGGGCGAGCAGTCGGCGGGCCTGTCTCCGATGGACATCGCACGTGCCGGCCTCGGCTTCGCCGGTAACGCGGCGGCCGCCGGGGTTCGATTCGTCGACCCGCTCGGCGTTAATCGAGCGCGCCGCGCAGTCGGACCGTGGGTCGGTCTCGCTGGCGACCTTGCGGGCCTGGGGATGGATGCGGCAGGCCGCCAGCTGTTCGAAGCGGGGCTCGCCGGGATGCGGACGCCGGTCGATCCGTTCGCCTCCGAGAGCGAGGCGCTGCTCGGTCGCGATGTGCCGCGCGAGAAGTCGATCGCCGAGATCCAGGCGGAGATCGAGCGCGCCTCCGGCCTGCCGATCGGGTCGCTTCAGCGCGACGTCCTCCGGGGTGGTCCGCTGGTCGAGACCCCGAAGTCCTTCTTCGATGGGCTTTCCGGGGGAGGCGCCGGCGGCAGCAAGAGCAGTAACGTCCTCTCCGCGTTCGGGCTGTCGCGGGTGGACGCGCTCATGGGCCAGCTGCCGGGGACGCCGGGGTCGCGCGACATCGCCGCGTTCAACGCCGCGGAGCTGAAGTTCAAGACCCTCACGCGCGAGATCGAAACCGACCTCGCGAAGCTCAACATGACGATGGCCGACCTGCGGGCGCGCGGGCAGGAGAACACCGACACGTACCGCCTGCTGACGGAGGAGAGCGACGCGCTCTCGGACGCCTCGGCGCGCCTGCGGTACGAGCAGACGCTGCGCCTGGACACTGTGCGGGACAGCATCGAGGCGGAGCGCGAGCTGGAGGAGGCGCAGGAGGAGCGCGCGAAGTCGATGCTCCGCATCGCTGACGAGCTCACGGACCGGCTCACGCGCGGCAGCAACCTCAGCCCGCAGTCGTGGCTAGCCACACGTGGCATCGCGGCGGCCGTCGCCGCGGTGGGGCCGGACGGCGCGACCGCGGGCGACCTGGATGCGATCAATGTCGCCGTGTCCCGCGCGAACGAGCTCACGAACGCCCGCAACCCGGAGATCCGGGCGACGGTGCAGGTCGAGCTGAAGTCCAGCGACCTCAGCACCCCGGGGGAGCCGTGAGCGGCCGGCTCGCGATGTTCGGTGCCCGGGCGGACGAGGCGAAGTATTCCGGGCGCGTCCTCGCGAAGATCGACGCCATGACGGCGGCGGAGGACGTGGGCGGGCTGATCTTGGAAATGCGCCAGGCGATCCGCAACGACGCCATCACGCGAGACCGCACCGGGGAAGGCACCGCCGACCTGGTCCTGCTCATCGCCGACCGCCTGGTCTCCCTGGGCGTTGAAATCGACGGATACGAAGGCTAGGCGAGCGAGGCAGCGAAGAACACAACGGACGCGCTGGCGGCGGTATCGACGGGGGGCGGGTGTCTACCTCGACTGAGACAGACGGAGGCCGCAGGGAGGCGGAAGATTGGCTCTGCGGGGCACTTGTGCGCACGCCTTCGGCCCGAGGCGGGACGTTGAAGCGGATGCGCATGGCCCTTCGGCGTCACGCAGGCCGAGTTGGCGAGACACCTCCCCGCGCGCCGCGCCGGCCGTCACGGAGCGCGCGCCGTGCATCAGCACACGATCTCCGCGATCGAGTCCGAGGAGATCGGGATGCCTCGCGGTTTCGTGCGCGCCTACATCGCCGCGCTCGCCCGCGCGCTGGGACGAACTATCAGCATCACGGATCCGGGGTAGGCGGCGCCGACAGCGCGCTCGCCGCGGTCTCTCGCACCAGGCGCAGGCGTGCGGGGCCGATGGTGGCGATCCTCAGGAGATCTTCGTCGCTCGCCTGGAGAAGCTCGCGCGCGGAGCTGTAACCAGCGCCTCCGAGCTTCATCGCGAGGCCGTGCGGGAACCCGAGGGCGATCAGCGCCTCGCCGCGCCGCGCGCGAGCCTTCCACTCGGCATCCTGCACACGTCGCGCCTCTAGCCGGGCTCTCTCCGGGTCGGCGGCAGGATCGCGGAGCGCGTCGAGGCAGAGGTCCAGGCGCGCCACCCGCGCGAACGCCTCGCAGAACGCCAGCACCTCGATCCGCTCGCGCGGCCGCCAGTAGAGCGGGCCGCCGTCGCCGTCCGGACCGATGCACTCCAACAGGCCATCCGGCGTCCTCCGCCAGACGTAGTACGCGCTCCGGTGCTCGAGGAAGGCGTGAGCCGTGGCGATCGCCAGCAGCAGATCGCGCTCCGCGTCGTCACCGTTCGCTGCGAGGCGGAGGCACGCCCCTCGCGTCGGGCGTGCGCGGTGGAAGACTCCAACGTGCGTCGGGCGCGCCAGCTCTGCCAGCTGCACCTCGAGCGCCGGAACGAGCTCCGCGGCGAGCGCGCTGAAACCGTCGCCAGCGATCGAGAGGTCGAACGAGGCCCACCGGCGCCCTGCTGCATCGCCGCGCCGGCGGGCCTCGTCTGCGCTGAGCGAGTCCAGGACGTCGTCTTCGTCGCGCCGCGCCGGCGGCCGCGTGATCTGGGCCGTCGCGGCCGCAGGATCGAGGTCGATGCCGCTGAGCGCGGTGTTCCAGAAGTCCCGAGGAGTAGACTGAGCCATGCGGGGTTCGCTCCCTTCACGAGCGGGCCTGCTGAGCGGTCGGCGCGTTATCCCCGCGCCGGCCGCTCGTCGTGTTCATCATCCCGCAGCCGCGTCCGCCGGGATGCTCCAGAACCGAGGGGGTGGAGCGGTGGGTCGAAACTCCCCCGTCTCCACCAGAACACCGAAGCCCGCCGGAAGGCGGGCTTCTTCGTGGGCGCGCGGCGTCGAGGGGGCGCGGCGTGGCCGGCCTAGTCCTTCTTGCGGGGGAGCTTGCTGACGCCCCAGAAGAAGACGCCCATGCCGCTTCCCATGAGGAAGATGAAGATGCCCAACCCGACGGGTGTGCCCCACATCTGGGGCGACCACAGACCTTCCACTTCGGGGCGCTCCCTTCGCTGAGCGTGCACGCTCGCTGCTCGGTGCTGCCCGGCCATCGTACCAGCGGCGGCCACCGGCACCGCCGGACGCCGCTTGAGGTTTGCGGGTCAGCGGTGGGTGAGGAGCTGGTCCACCGGGGCGAAGTCGTCCGTGAGGATCGTGGTGCGGCCGGTGAACTGCTCCGTGAGGTCGTCCACCAGGATCGCCTCGCGGTCGGGACGCGCGTCCAGGCGGCGCTGGATCGCGTCGCGCGGGACGGGCTGGTGCGCGCCGACGATGACGACATTGCCGCCGCGCCCACCGAGGAGCGACGCGGCCGGGGCGATCACGGCGACGTGCGGGAACACGGCGCGGAGCGTGGCCACCTCCGCGCGGGCGAAGTCGAACGGCGGGTAGTCGATCAGGTTGATGACGTAGAGCCCATCCGAGGTCATGACGCGGTCGACCTCGTGCAGGAACTCACGCGTGGTGAGGTGCCACGGGACGCTCAGTCCGCTGAACGCGTCGCCGACCACGACATCGAACGACTCGGCCGGGTACGCGGGCAGGCGCAGGCGCGCGTCGCCCAGGTCGACCCGCAGCGCGTCGGAGGTGACCAGGCCGAGCTCGCGCTCGGCGAGGCGCACCAGCGGCGCGTCGATCTCGAACACCTGCGCCGTCGATCCGGGACGGACCGCGTTCACGTAGCGCGGGAGCGTGAACCCGCCGCCGCCGATGTAGGCGACGCGCAGCGGCCCCGCCGGCTGCTCCGCCAGCACGTCCGCCATGGTGTTGGCGTAGCGGAAGCGCAGGTACGTCGGGTCCGCGAGGTCGACGTAGCTGTGAGAGAGCGTGTCCAGCACGAGCAGGCGACCGTCCGGGCGCTCCTCGTCGTGCTCGATCACGGCGCAGAAGTACGTGGTCTGGAACTGGCACGGCCCGGGCGCCTGCGCGAGGAGCGTCGCCGCGGCGAGGACGACGACACCGAGCGTCGTCGCGCGGCCGCGGCTGAGCGCGGGGACGAGCAGCGCGACGCCGACGAGCACCTGCGCGGCGCCCAGGCCGAGCACCAGCGGGCGCGTGGGGGCGGCCGCGACCAGCACGAAGCCGGTGCCGAACGTACCGATGAGCGCGCCGAGCGTGCCGAGCGCGGAGAGCGAGCCCACCACGCTGCCCGTCTCGTCGAGCGAGCGGAGGCGGAGCTTCACCACCAGCGGCGGGACGGCGGAGAGCGCGGCGCACGGGAAGAAGAACGCGCTCACGGTGAGGATGACGATCTCCATGGGCCCGGCGGCGCGCATGAACGGACCGACCAGGTCGACGATCATCGGCGCCGCCATGGTGAGCACGCCCGCGACGACGAACAGCGGCGCGATCAGCGCGTGCGGGTCCAGGCGGTCGGCGGCGCGGCCGCCGGCCCACGCGCCGATCGCGATGCCGGCCAGCACGATGCCGATGATGCCGGTGAACGTCTCCAGCGTGATGCCGACGTACGGCGCGACCAGTCGCCCCGCGAGGATCTCGAGGACGAGCACGGCGGCCGAGCCGAACAGGACGAGCGCGCGTGCGCGGAGGGCGGACATCTCGTCCAGTCTCCCGAAAGCGGGGGTGGCGTCAAGCCAAGGCGTCCCTCATCCACCTGCTGCCTCCCGCGCGCGCGAGCGTTCGCGGCGCGACTGCAACGCGTCGAGGCGCCCGGGTCGCCCGTGCGCGAGGCGACGGGCGCGACCCTCCCCGGCACCGGACGCGACCACCCCACCGGGGGAGCAGGCCCCGCGTTCGTCCGGAAGGGATGTGAGCATGCTGACGACGGTCCTGATCATTCTGCTGGTGCTGCTGCTCCTGGGCGGCGGCGGCGGGTACTACGGATACGGTCGCTACGGCGGAGCCGGGATCGGCGGCGCACTGGGACTCGTGCTGGTCGTGCTGCTGGTGCTGTGGCTGGTGGGCGCGCTGGGCACGCGCGCCTAGCCGCCCCGACGAGGCGCGTGGGAAGCCCGCCGACCAGGCGGGCTTCTTCGTGTCCCGGCCTCGCGCCTCCGGCCGGTGCTGCGTGAGGTCGGGATCCACGGGATCGCATATGCTCTCCGGGCATCTCGATCGGCTGTACGAGGGTCCGGAGGCTGGATGTCGCAGGAGGCGGCGCTGCTGGCGGCCCTCGGGATGATCGGGATCGCGGTGTCGCTGGGGCCGCTCATTGCGGAGCGCTTCAACGTCTCGCGCGTCCTCGTGTACCTCGTGCTCGGCCTCGCGGCCGGGCCGGCGGGGCTGGCCATCGTCCAGCCCATCCACATTGCCGGCGCGTTCACTCCGGCCCTCGACGCGCTCGTTGCGCTGATCGTCTTCGAGGGCGCGCTGGCGATCGACGTGGGACGCCTGCTGCGCGTGCGCCGCGTCGTGCGCAACCTGCTGGTGATCGGCCCGCTGCTCACGTTCCTCGCCGCCGCGTTCCTCGCCGCTGCCATGGGGCTGCTCCCGCTGCGCACGGCGATCGTGTTCGGCTCGATGGTGGTGATCACCGGGCCCACCGTGATCACGCCCCTGCTGCGCTCGATCTCGCTGTCCGACCGTCCGAGGACGGTGCTGCTCAGCGAGGCCGTGCTGATCGACCCGATCGGCGCGGCGCTCGGCGTTGTCGTGCTGTCCGTGGTGCTGACCGGGCTCGACGCACGGTCCGTGGTGGCGTTCCCGCTGACGTTCGGCGTCGGCGCGGCGATCGGCGCGGGTGGCGCGGGCGCGGTGCTCGGCATCGTGCGGCTCATGCCGAAGCTGCGCCCGTCCGAGATGACGCTGCTGCTGCTGGGCCTCGCGGTCGCGGTCTTCGCGCTCGCGGAGCAGGCGGTCCACCACGCGGGGCTCTCCGCGATGGTCGTGATGGGCGTGCTGCTCTCGTGGCGGACCTTCCCGCACGGGGAGGCCGTGCAGTCGTTCCAGGATGACCTGACGAAGATCCTCGTCGCGGGCGTGTACGTGCTCGCGGCCGCCACCGTGCAGCCGGCGGGCGTGCTCGCGGTGTGGCCCGGCGGCCTGCTGCTCGTGCTCCTGCTGATGTTCGTGGTGCGGCCGCTGGTCGTCTGGATCTGCTCCATCAACTCCGAGCTCGCGTGGCGCGAGCAGCTCTACATCGGGCTCGTGGGGCCTCGAGGCGTGGTGGCGGCGGCGCTGGCGGCGTTCGGCGGCGACGCGCTCGGGCCGGAGCAGGGTGGCGACCGGCTGACGGCGCTGGTGTTCCTCACGATCCTCATGACGGTCGGCATCCAGATCGGTTACGCGGGGCCGCTGGCCCGATGGCTCAAGGTGGAAGCGATGCATGCAATCGTGGTCGGCGGTGGTGGAGTCGGACGGCGCATCGCCGCACAACTGCTCGCGGCAGGGCACGCGGTCACCGTCATCGAGCGCGACCCCCGTGTCGCGGAGGTCGCGCGGGACGCCGGCTTCGAGGTGATCGAGGGCGACGGGACGGCGCTCGAGACGATGGAGCGCGCGGGCGCGGCCGGCGCGCGGACGATCGTCGCGACGACCAGCAGCGATGAGACGAACCTGCTCTGCTGCCAGTTCGTGCGCACCCACGGCGAGGAGGCCGACGCCTTCGCCTTCGTCTCCGACCCCGCGTTCGAGCAGACCTTCCGCAAGTCGCGCGTGCACGCGCTGGACCGCGGCGATGCGCTGGCGGACGCGATGATCGCCGTCATCGGCCGGCCGGTGCTGCAGGACGCGCTCGGCTCCGAGGAGGAGCGCGTGGCGATCGAGGTGCGCGCGGGCGCGGCTACGAAGGGACGCAGCCTGCGACAGCTCCAGTTGCCGGAAGGCGCACTGGTGATGCTCGTCCGCCGCGAAGGCGCGGAGATCGTGCCGCGCGGCAGCACGGTGCTGGAGGCGGACGACCGCCTGCTGCTGTTCGGCGAGCCGGAAGCGGTGCGCGAGGCACGCGTGCGGCTCCTCGGCGTGGAGTAGCCCGCCCCGCGACAGCCCCCTGCCCCATCGCACCCGCCGGGACGACGACGCGCCACGGACGCGCGTCGTGTGTGCTTGCGCGCGCGAGCACAACGTTGCCAAGTTCCCGCTCGCGCGGTTCACTGGTGGTGCCGAGTCCCGCGCACGCGGGAACGGGGGAACCAATCACTGGGGTGCATTGCGCAAGAGCGCATAGGCGACTTCCGACGCCGAACCCGTCAGCTAACCCCGTAGGCATTCGGAGGCAAGGGCCCTGCTCCTGCCTCAACCGATCGCTCGCGATGCGTCCGCCCGGGCGCAGGTGAGCCGTGCCGTGCGCGTGCACGGGGAAGAGGAGTTGGAAGATGGCTGTCGTCACCCTGACCGGACACCTGGGCTCGGTGGGCGCGATCCCGGCGATGCTGGCGGAGCGCCTGGGCTACAAGCTCGTCGGGCGCGAGCTGGTGGTCGCCGCGGGGGCCGCGCTCGGCTGGACGCCCGAGGAGGCCGGCGACTTCGACGAGCGCACGGGCGGCCTGGGGCGCCGCCTCGCGGACTTCTTCGACCGCGTCGCGATCACGCAGCCGGAGGTCGGCGGCATGATGTCCGCGTTCACCATGAGTTACGCGGACGCCGCCGGCATCGGCAAGACCGCCGGCGAGCGCTACTTCGATGAGCTGCGTCAGCTGGTCCTCGCCGTCGCGGACGAGGGCGACGTGGTGATCGTCGGGCGCGGCGGGCAGGCGATCCTCGCGGACCGCGAGGACGCCACGCACATCCGCATCGCGTGCCCGGTGGAGGAGCGCGTGCGCCGCGTGGCGCAGCGCGACCGCGCCGGGTTGGACGCCGCGCGCGCGGTGGTGGAGCACTCCGACCGCGAGCGCGAGGCGTGGCACGCGCGTTACCTCGATATCGACTACCGGTCCCCCTACCACTATGGCCTGGTGCTCAACAGCGGCGCCCTGCCGGACGAGCTTGTGGTGAGGCTCATCGCGGAGGTCGTCGAAGCGAGGGAACGGGAGCCGGTCGCCTAGCGCTTCGAGCCGAGCGAGGCTCAGGCTGACCGCCCCGCACCGGGGGACGTGGGGGCCCGCCGATCCGGCGGGCCCCTGCGCATGGGACGCGTACGCCTGATCGACGCGCCTCGCACATGCCGAGTGCACGCGCGAGCGAATCGTGCCGCACGCCACAGAACCTTCGCCGTAGACCACGGCATACCGGGCGAAACCTGCCGTCCTCATGGCTGGTGCGTCCGTCAGGCGCGCTGCCAGACTCCGCCGATGCGACGGAGCACGACACCCTCACTCATCAACCGCAGTCTGCGCTTCGGCGCGACGGTCACGCTGGCGAGCTGCGCGCTCGCGGCTGCCGGCGTCGTGGCCGTGCATCGGGAGGCGCCCTGGTCCACCAGCGCCGCGGTCGCGGCGGCGCCCGTGCCTAACGCACACATCGACCGGCACGTCGAGGCGGTCGCCTCGACGTCGCCGCCCAGCGGCACCCCGGTCGGCGGCGACCTGTCCGCTGTGTTCGAGGTGGATCCGCTGCCCGAGTCGACGGTGGTGCCCGAGCAGGTCACCGCGGTCGCCGCGGTCGAGCGGGTCGCGCCCCCGGCGCAGCCGGCTGCGCCCGTTCCCGTCGCGGCCCCAGCACCGGCCGTGTCGGCGCCGCCCTCGACCGTCCCGGTCGCAGCGACGCCGGCCGCGGAGCCGGTGGTCTCCGCGAGCCACGCGAGCGTGTACGACGCGGTGGCGGCGGCGTTCCCGGAGCAGCCGGAGGCGGCGTACGGCGTGGTGCTGTGCGAGTCCAGCGGGCACCCGGGCACGAACACCGGTAACGGGTACTACGGGCTGTGGCAGTTCGACCTGCCGACGTGGCAGTCCGTGGGCGGGACGGGGCTGCCGAGCCAGGCCTCGGTGGAGGAGCAGGTGCGCCGCGCGCGGATGCTCTACGAGCGCCGCGGCTGGCAGCCGTGGGGGTGCGCGCCCCGGTAGCCGCGTCCCCGCCGCGCGCCGCCCGGAGGCACTCCGCCCTTAACGTCCGATGTGCGAAGATGCGCGCGCACCGCATGGGCAGGGACGGCCACGAAGGGCTAGATGACTTCCGGCACACGTCGAGCGATCCTCATCCCGTTCGCTGGGCTGCTGGTCCTGTTCGGCTGGGTGTACCTCGCGCTCGACCACGATCAGATCCGCACGCTGGCCGAGCGCGCGAGCTGGAGCCTGGTCCTCGCGGCGACGGCCTGCTCGTTTGCCTCGTACCTCTTCATCTGCCTCGCGCTCTTGATCATCGGGCGGACGCTCGGGCTTCGACGCGTCCCGGCCGGTGCGTTCATGCTCGTCACGTTCGTGTCGCTCACGCTGAACCACGTCGTGTCGCTGGGCGTCGCCGGGTACTCCGCGCGCGTGCTGCTGCTCCGCCGCAACGGCGAGGCGCCCGGGACGGTGCTGGCCGCCTCGCTGCTGCACTCGTACCTCACGACGCTGGTGATGGTGTCGCTCCTGCCGATCGGGCTGGGCGCGATCGCGTTCTCCGCGAAGGTGCCGCCTGCGGGCGCCACGGCGCTGCAGGCCGCGACGCTGGTGAGCGCCGCGGCGGTGGTCGGCATGACGGTCGCCCTGGTCTCGCGGCGGGTGCGCCTCGCGTTCCTGCGGCTGGTGGGCCGGCTGGGCGCACTGGTGCCGGGCGACCACGCCGAGGGCATCGAGCGCGCGCTCGTGGACCTCGACCTCGGCCTGTCCACGGCGGCGCGCGCGGTGCGTGAGCGCCCGTCGGCGGTGCTGCCGCCGGTGCTGCTGACGGTCATCGACTGGATCGCGGTGCTGGCGGCGTTCTGGCTGTGCCTGGAGGCGGTCGGTCAGCCGGTGGGGGTGCGGGTGCTCATCGCCGGCTTCGCCATCGGGATGAACGTGGGCGTGGTCTCACTGATCCCCGGCGGGATCGGAGTGCAGGAGGGCTCGCAGGCGGGCGTCCTCGCGCTGTTCGGGGTGCCGTTCGGCCCGGCGCTGCTCGCCTCCGTGCTCTTTCGGCTGATCTACTTCTGGGTGCCGTTCTTCGTGTCGCTGCCGCTCTACTACATCGTGCTCCGCCCGCTCGCCGTCGCGGAGCCGGAGCCGGAACCGGTGGCGCCCCGGCCCTAGCGCCTCCTCGGCCCGGCCCTCTCGCGGCTAGCGGGTCAGCGTGACCGGCGTGTTCGCGGGCACACCTCCGCTGAAGGCGGCGCGGAACGCCTCGTTGATGAACGAGGGGCCGTCGATCACCAGCAGCAGGAACGCGCCGCTGGCGTCCTGCACCCACACGCCCGCGGCCCCCGCCGCCTTCGCCCGCGCCTCGAGGCCGGCGGTCGTGCCGCCCGAGAACACGCTGAGCGCCTGCCCGCCGCTCCCGAAGATCGGCGTGCCGAAGAACTGGCCACCGGCCGGCGCCGCGGCCGGGGCCGGAGTCGCGGTCGCGGTCGGAGTCGCCACGGAGGTCGCCGTGGGCGTGGCGGTCGCCACCGGCGTCGAGGTTGGCGTCGCCGTCGCCGTCGCCGTCGCAGCCGGCGCCGGTGTGTCGCCCTGCGTCGAGAACGTCGCGACCACCGTCGGGCAGTCCCCCGTGCCGTTCACCATCACCGCGCCGCGCGCCCCGCCGGGGACGAGGACGACGGCGATCGATCCGAAGCCGGTGAGGCCCCCGAAGGCCGGTCCGTCCAGCAGCAGCGGGTTGATGCTGCCCGCGCCGTAGTCGGTGCTCTGCGTGGAGCGGGAGTAGGTGCAGCCGGCGTGCTGAAGCGTCACGGAGAAGAGGCTCGCCGCGTCGCCCTTCGCGTTCATCGTGACCTGCACCGTGCCGCCGGCGGCGCTCTCGCCGACGATCGTGGCCGGGCCGCTGGCGCTGAAGAGCTGGGTGCCGAAGATCGGCGCGGAGCCGTTCGTCGCCAGCCACGTCCGGCGCAGCGGCGCGCAGTCCACGCCGGCGTCCGGCGCGCTGACGATCGCCCCGGCGGCGGCCGTCTGGGCGAACCCGTCCCAGAAGCCGACGACGGAGAACGCCTCGCCCGGCGTGGTCCGGCCGGCGAGCGTCCCGGCGGTGCGGCTGGCGTCCACGCGGAACCCGCTGGCGTCCGGGAACAGCGGCGCCCCGAAGACGGAGGCGGACGAGGCGCAGCCGCCGTGCGGGCTCGGCACCTCGTAGCCCATGCTCACGGTCTCACCGTTGACCGTGACGTCGACGCCGGTCCCGGTGTACGCCCCGCCGGGGGCGGCCTCCACCGCCCGGCCGTCCGGGCGCAGGAACGCGCTGATCGCGGTCAGGGCGATGACCAGCGCGGTGGCGAGCGAGAGACTCCG